>JBDNFQ010000304.1:0-1405 GCA_041689715.1 Bacteroidia bacterium | reverse complement strand
TAGAAGGTAAAACTAATCCCCAAAACTCTAAATTCAAATTAGACGGCACTATACACGGCAAGTCTATATCTTCTTATATTGAAGAACAGATAGAGATAAGTAAAAGGCGACCACGCATACTTATAGTAATCCTTTTTTTGGCAGCAGCTGCCGCATTGCTATGGGGTGCCATAAGCCAGTATAAACTTCTCTCGCAGCAAGATAATATTGCTACACTCTCTCACTATAAAGAAGCTCTCACCAAAACTGAAAATTCTCTGCAAGCTACATACGCCATGCGAGACTCCCTAGAAAATATAATCTACAGACTGAGAACAGAAAACGAAATACTGAGTGAAAACTCTGAACCCCCAATTGGCATATTTTTCGAGGTGCAAATCGGTTCGTTCACTGATTTTAATTTAGACCAATACAATAAAAATTTAGCTAATATCAGACAAGAAAAATACAACGGAAATTCAAAGTTTTTACTCGGCAGATTCCGTTCATTCAAAAAAGCAATAGTCTTCGAAAGTGACCTGAAGAGAATGGGCATAAACAAGGCGTTTATAGTGGGTAGAATAGATGACCAAATAGTGACCTACAAAGAGGCTCTTGAGGCACTTGAAGCTAGCAACAATTGACTTACCTTTGCGTTATACAGTAAAAATTCAAAGGCACATTGCAAGCAGCTACACTTACACAAAAACTAGAGCACTTTATTAAAAAGTATTATCACAATCAGCTTATAAAAGGAGCTATAATAGCTTTATCGCTGGTGCTGATCGCTTTTTTTAGTTTAAGCTTCGCTGAGTACTTTGGTAGATTTAGTAGTGCTACACGTACTGCATTGTTCTACCTTTTTATCACCGTTTCCATAGGTACTTTCGTATGGTACATAGTAAGACCCATATTAGGGCTTGTCAATATTTCTAGAAAATTAGGAGTAAAGGAAGCTTCTGTGCTTATAGGCAATCATTTTTCTGAGGTTCAAGATAAATTACTCAACACACTACAGCTGCAAGAAGACGCCAAACTAAAAAACAGCTCACTACTGCTAGCTAGCATAGAGCAACGAACATCAGAACTCGGCAAAGTTCCTTTTATAAGTGCCATTCCTTTTCAAAAAAATCTGGAATATATAAAGTACGGCCTATTACCTGCTGTGATTTTAGCTATCGTGCTAATAGTAAGCCCTGGATTTAAAAGTAGCAGCGAAAGAATAGTAAACTTTGGTCAGCATTTCGAAATAGAAGCCCCATTCACCTTCAGTAGTGAAATAGAAAAACAGCAAGCCATACAAAATCAAGATGTGCTTATACCTCTTGAAATATCTGGAGATAAAATACCTCAAGACGCCTACATACATATAGGTAAGCAACGCTATAAGATGAAGGCAAATGGAGTAGGTGATTTTAGCTACAAT
>JBDNFQ010000303.1:0-1280 GCA_041689715.1 Bacteroidia bacterium | reverse complement strand
ATGCGGAAATAACCCGAAGCCCTAAAGTAGCCTACTAAAGCGTCAAAGTATTCAATGTTTGGATTGTAAGTAAAAACTCCTTCAAACTTTTTGATTAGGGTGTTTTCTTCGCTATTAGTAAAAAACTTGGTTGACATATATCTTAAATTCTTAGGTCGCTAAAATACAGATTATTATTATTTTGTACTTTCGGGAAAAGTGGCTCTTTTGGTTTTTTAAGGTCGTCTTGTGTATCTGCAAAAACCAAATGGGCTATTTGTGTGGCTGGTTTTTCGGTATGAAACATTACATAAGTATAAAAGCATGTTTTTACTCCCTCCAAATATATCTTATTTCGTTTAAATTGCTTCGATATACCGCAAGTCATGGTTAATTAAGAAGGTGTATTGTTTGATAAACTAAGGAAAATGTAATTGTTTAATCAGAGAGCAGTTAGAACGTTAGAAAGTGAGTGGTATTTCGAATGCTAAGGTATTTAGAAACTCTCCGCTTTTTTCACCTCACCTCCTTTTAGTATAGAGTGGTCCTTAATAAGAATCTGAAAGGAAAATTAAGCCTCAAAAATCGTAATATCTCAATGCTAGCAGCAGGCACCTATTTTATAGGTGTAGTAGCCGTATGGTTTATGCAGGATGAAGTGAGAGTGCTTAGGCATTTCACAGTATTCAGAGTTTATACCAGTCCTACTTGCTCTGCTATCCAGTCGCCTAGTACTTCCACACCTATTTTGGTGTTGGCACTAGTTTCGAAAGTTACAGGCAGTTCCTCAAAGTACTTGGTTAGTTCAGTTTCGAAAGCCTTCATATGAGCCTCGGTCTGTTTTGGTTTTTTCTTGTCTGTCTTAGTGAAAGCTATGCCTACTGGCACTCTATGCACACCACACCATTCTAGGAATTCTAGATCTATACGCTGTGGCGGTATAGCGGCATCTATCAGTACAAAAACGATGAATAGATTTTCACTTCTGAGTAGATATTCTGTGATTATTCCTTCGAATTCTTCTCTTAGTTTTTTAGAAACTTTAGCATATCCATAGCCTGGCAAATCCACTAGGCTAACGGTGTTTTCTACATCAAAAAAGTTAATGAGCTGAGTCTTGCCTGGTTTTGCACTCGTTTTAGCCATATCCTTTTTCATAGTAAGAGCATTTATAAGAGAGCTCTTACCTACATTACTTCTGCCTATGAAAGCGAATTGGGGTGTAGTAGAATCGGTAATCTGCTCTACATGGCTGTAGCTTCTAATGAATTTGGCTTTGGTGAAAATCACGCTGCAAAGGT
>JBDNFQ010000302.1:0-9550 GCA_041689715.1 Bacteroidia bacterium | reverse complement strand
GCCCCGAGTCTCCTCGGGGCATTTTTATATTTGTGTAATTCTGATGATTAACTACGTGTTCTACGCTTAGCACCGTGACTTCCAGAACTTCGGCTACTGCTACCACGACTTCCGGCATCTCTACTGCCGCCTCTATATCCACCGCGATCTCCACCGCTTCTGTTTCTATCTCCACTTCTATCTCCACTGCTCCTGCTTCTATCTCCGCCACGATCTCTATCTCCACCTCTATCGTTTCTTTCGCTACCTCTATCTCTACCTCCACCGCTTGGTTTTGGTGAGCTTTCTTCTATTGCTATTTCTCTACCATTGAAATCCATGTCTTTGGCTGCACGCTGAAGGTCTGAAGTATGACCGCTCTCCATCTCAAAGAAGGAGAACATTTTCATTATTTCTATTTGGCCTATCACTGGTGTGGCTCCTCCCAAGTTACTGTTTATCATTCCCATCAGTATCTTAGGACTCATCCCATCTTTATTACCCTGGTTTATAAAGTAACGCGTCATATTGTCAGCAGTTTTGTGCTCTTTACGCTCACTTCTTTCGCCACCTCTATCTCTATCTCCTCGCTCTCTTCTTCCACCTCTATCGTCGTCTCTATTATTATCGTTCTCTCTATTTCGTTCTCGCTCACGCTTGTCGGAAGTTTTGTTAAGGTCTGGAGCATCACGGTAGTATTCTAAGAATCTATTAAATTCTGCAGATACTATTTTCTTGATAACTTCCTCCTTAGTCATATCCTCGAATTTTTCGTAGATCTGAGTTAAAAAATTGTCTATATGACTATTAGCTATCTCTGTTTCCTTGATGTTATCTATTAGATTAAAGAGCTGCTTTTCGCATATTTCTTTACCGCCTGGGATATCTATTCTCTCAAACTTACGACCTATTTTTTTCTCTAAGTAGCGAAGTCTTTTCTCCTCGTTACCGGTAAGAAGTGTAAGCGAGATACCTTCTTTTCCAGCTCTACCTGTTCTACCACTTCTGTGTACGTATACGGCATCCTCATCTGGTAGTTTAAAGTTGATTACGTGAGTCAGTTCGTTTACATCTAGACCACGAGCGGCTACGTCTGTAGCTACGAGTAGTTGAAGGGAACGGTTTCTGAACTTGCCCATTACATGATCACGTTGTGCTTGAGATAGGTCACCATGCAAAGCATCCGTGTTGTATCCATCTTCTGATAGACGCTCTGCTACTTCTTTCGTCTCAGCTCTGGTTCTACAGAATATGATACCATAGATATCTGGTGCTACGTCTACTGCTCTTTTGAGTGCAGGATAGCGGTCTCTGCTATTTATTTTGTAGTATAGGTGTGTTACACTCGTATTGGCTTCTTGCTTGCTGCCTGCAGAAATCTCAGCAGGATCAGTCATGTATTTTCTACTCAGCTTCACCATATCTGGTGGCATAGTCGCAGAGAATAAAAGTGTTTGTTTCTCCTTAGGCGTATTGGCTAAGATAGCGTCTAGGTCTTCTGCAAAACCCATGCTTAGCATCTCATCTGCCTCATCTAATACTAGGAATTCTACACCCTCTAGGTTCAGGCGGTTACGCTTGATAAGATCGAGCGTACGTCCAGGGGTACCTACTACTATGTCGCATCCACGCTCTATGTTTCGGATCTGGCTGGTGATGTCTGCTCCACCGTACACAGCTACTACCTTAAATCCAGGTATGTTTTTACTGTAGCTTTTAATGTCTTCGGTGATTTGTAAACCAAGTTCTCTTGTAGGACTTAGGATAATACACTTAATACCATTTTTGCTTGTGTCTATCTGGTTAAGGATAGGTAGACTGAATGCAGCAGTTTTACCTGTGCCCGTTTGTGCGAAAGCGATAAGATCTTGCTTCGATTCTAAAATTTTCGGTAAGGCTAGCTCTTAAATTTTAGTTGGAGTTTCATAACCCAACTCTTCTATGGCACTTAAAATCTCGGATTTTAAGCCCATTTCTTTGAATGTACTCATTGTTATATATTTTATTTATATAGCAATAGAGCACATTCCCTAAATCCCTACTCGACTAAGGATTTTATCTCGACAGTGGTGCTCCTCTGCTAAAATTAGGTGCAAAGGTAAGTTTAAATTATTGAATAACAGCATGATGTACTGAAAGAAGCTGTAAAAGAGTATATTTATCTAACGATGGTTTGTTAATTACCCCAATAGTCGCTCACAGCAAATAGCCGTTGCCATAGCCGCATTGAGACTTTCAGTATTGCCATTACCGGGTATAGTGATAGGTGTGTGCCTTACCGCTTCTAAGGTATCTTTTTCTATACCGTTGGCTTCATTTCCTATGAGCAGTACTCCACCAGAGGGTTTAGTTAGACTTCTTATATTTTTCCCATTCAGTAAGGTAGCATATACGTCTTTGCCCGCTAATAATTCAGCTAGGTCGCCGTGTATCACATTTACACGTAAAAATGAACCCATAGTACTCTGTATCACCTTGCTATTATAGAAATCTACTGTATTGCTACTGCAGTATATGGTGTTAATGCCATACCAGTCTGCTATGCGGATAATGGTGCCCAAGTTACCAGGGTCATTGACCCCATCTAAGGCTATTTGCCAATTAGAAACTGGAGTATTCCGTTCAGTTATTTTAGCTATAGCTAATATTTCTTGTGGGTTTGCAAGGTGAGATATTAAGTCGAGTTCATCTGAACTGACAAGGTCAAAAGCGAAGTCTATCGTTTCTCCATATCGCTCTAAAAATGTAGGAGTGCACAGTATAGTCTCCAGCGGCCAGTCACTTGCTGCTAATTCGTTTACAGATTTTAATCCTTCTACCACAAATAGACCATACTTTTGTCTAAGTTTTTTAGAATGGAGTTGTTGGTACTGTTTTAGTTTGGCTTTACTCGGCAAGGAAATATATATTTTGAATACAAAACTAAAATATTGTCTCATACTTTGGGTGTTTATCAGCTTATCCGCTTGTAATATTACTCGAGTAGTACCTGCTGGTAGGCAGCTTTTGGTGCATAATAAAATAGACCGAGGAGATAGTAAAGGAGTAGAGCTAAGTGACGAGAAGGCTAATTTAAAGCAGAAGCCGAATAGAGAGTTACTTGGTTTTATTAAGTTTCACTTGTGGGCATATCAATATGGGAATAAAGGACTTGGTATTCGTAAGAAGCAACCCAGGCTCAGAAGGTTGGCCGAAAAAATAGGAGAGGCTCCCGTACTTGTAGATTCTATCAAAATGGCTCTATCAGCTCAAAAGTTGTCTGATTATTACTTTAGTAAGGGATTCTTAGATAATGAAGTAAGCTATACCGTAGTGCCAAAGAAGCTCTTTAAAAACAGAGCAAATGTCGTTTATACCATAACGTTGCAAGATTTTCATAGAGTAAATTCGCTAGAATATAATTCAACCTCTAAAGCAATATCAGATCAAATAGAAAGAACCAAGGCTAGTCAGAAACTTAAAATTGGTCAAAGACTCGATTTAGAAAAGATAGAAGCAGAGCGAAATAGGATTACCGACTTACTGAGGAATAATGGCTTCTACTACTTCAATTCTTCTTTTATCGATTTTCAGGTAGATACCAACCAACAGAAGCTCTATGCTGATGTGGTAGTCAATATACGAAATGGCAAAAAATTTGAGCCTCACTTGCAACAGTATATCAAGAGCATTACCGTCAAAATAGGAGATGCAGATAGTAGTACATCTTTGATGTATAGTGGTATACATTTTTTAGAAGGCACCTATTTTATAAAACCTAGCTCATTAGCTAAAAATATAATTTTCAGACCGGGAGTACTATTTAACGCTAGTTTAGTACAAAAAACATACTCCAACTTGTTGTCTATGGGCTTGTTTAATTTTGTTACTATTCGGTTTTACCCATCTGCAACAGATAGTGTAAACGGTCTCGATGCAGAGATAATTCTACAAACAGCCCCAAAACATAATTTCGTTTGGGAACCGCAGGCGATATTAACAGGACAAAGTGGTGGTTTGCAAGCAGATGTTCAGCAAAGCTTTGGTATAGCAAATAGTCTAAGTCTGCAGAATAGGAATGTTTTTGGAGGGGCAGAGACTTTTAATATCAGTACTTTATCGGCATTAGAATCTCAATTAAAAGGAGATAATCAGGGAGCGTTTAATAGCTTTAGGCAAAGTGTAAATGCTGCGTTAGTCATTCCATCCTTGGTCTATTTTGAGAGGAAAAATATCAGTCAAACTTTTGTGCAAAAGAGCACTAAATTCAATGCTTCTTTTCTGCACGATAGAAATCAAAACTTTACTCGAAATGTTTTTCCGTTTAGTTTCACTTACGCATTTTCACGTAATCAAACTTCTTTTGGTTTCACCCCTTTTAGGCTTAGTATAAATGCAGCTCGACCAGATCCAGGATTCTTACTGTCATTAGATCCCGCAACTCAGTTTTACACTACTCAACTACTTACTAATAATATAATAGCGGGCCCTACTGTATCCATTTATTGGAATAATAAACAAAAGAATAATTTGAAATATTGGCAGATTAGAACTACCGCCTTAGAGATATCGGGTAATTTGGCATCTGCCTACTTTAATTTATTTACAGATAAAACAGGGGTGAATAAGGAAATTTTCCGTGTAAAATACTCCCAATACGCACGTTCAGATTTTGATGCCACGTATAAACATATTTTGGATGAGAATAATTCTTTTGTGTACCACACATATGCTGGAGCTGGGTTGTCCTACGGTAACTCTGTATTTTTACCTTTTGAGAGACGATTTTTTGTAGGAGGTGGTAATAGCCTTAGAGCGTGGCGGCCAAGAACTATAGGGCCAGGTAGCTATAGTGATTCCCTTAATTCTATCTCTCTAGAGAAAACGGGTGAACTTATGCTGCAAGGAAATGTGGAGTATCGTTTTGATATTATAGATAAGGTGCTAGACGGAGCTCTGTTTTTAGACGGGGGGAATATTTGGAACTTTAAACAAGATGAAAATTTTAAAAATGCAGAATTTGAATGGGAAAGATTCTATAAAGAATTTGCAATTAATAGCGGAATGGGATTGCGTTTTGACTTAACATATGTTGTATTCAGAGTAGACTGGGGTATCGCATTGCACGACCCATCTAAACTCGAAGGGAACAGATGGGTGATCAAAGATTTTTCTGACAAGAGATGGGTATTTGACAATACTGCGATTAACTTTGCTATAGGTTTTCCTTTTTAATAATAGCATAATAATGAATCATATAAAAACTGCTCTTTTTGCCCTTGTCATTGTCTCAGCCACACTCTCAGGATGTAAGGAGAAAAAGGGAGGTGGAGGTATCAATTTCTTCTCATTAGAAGATGATAAAGCCTTTGGAGCTCAAGTGGCAGAAGAGATAGAATCTGATCCTTCTACATATCCCATTTTAGATAGTGCTCAATATCCTCAAGCTTACGCTTATTTATATGCAATTAGAGATAGTATTTTAAACTCAGGTAATGTTGTGCATAAAGATGATTTTGACTGGAGACTGCGTATTATAAAAGACGACAGCATACTCAACGCTTTCTGTACACCCGGAGGATACATATACGTGTATACTGGGATCATAAAGTTCTTAGATGCTGAGCACGAGTTTGCTGGGGTTATGGGACACGAGATAGCACATGCAGACGAGCGTCACTCTACAGCCGCACTTACGCAACAGTATGGTATAGATGTGCTCCTGTCTGTAGTGCTAGGAGAAGATAAAGGTGCATTAGCACAAATAGCACAAGGTCTGGTAGGTCTAAAGTATAGTCGAGATAACGAATCAGAATCTGACTTAAGATCTGTGGAATATCTAAATCCAACTGCGTATGACGCACGGGGTGCTGCTAAATTTTTTGAAAAAATAATAGCCAGCGGAGGAGGAAGTGGGCCTCAGTTTCTGAGTACACACCCAAATCCTGATAATAGAGTAGAAGCTATTAATGCACACTGGAAAGCATTGGGTAGTAAAGTAGGAGAGACGTTTGAAGCACGATACGAGCTTTTCCAAAACTCTTTACCATAGCACCTACTTAACAAATAGAATTTTATGAAATTAACGAAAAAAGGATACACACTAGGTGGTGTAGACTTACTGCCAATAGTAGAAGAACACGGAGCTCCTTTATATGTGTATGATGCTGATACGATAGTAAGTAACTATCACGAACTAAAGAATGCTTTTGCTGGTGTAGATGTACATCTAAAATATGCCTGCAAGGCACTTACTAATATTAGTATTCTTAAACTGCTTCGAAAAGAAGGAGCCGGTTTAGATACGGTGTCTATAGAAGAAGCTCAGATTGGTCTTAAAGCTGGATACGAACCTAGCGAAATACTTTTTACTCCAAATAGTATAGGTTTTGAAGAGATAAGACAGGCCGTAGATTTAGGTTTGATCATTAATATTGATGAACTAAGTACGTTAGAGCGATTCGGAAATGAATATGGCGGTAAAGTACCTTGTTGTATACGTCTTAATCCGCACATTATGGCTGGGGGTAATAGCCATATATCGGTTGGTCACATCGATTCTAAATTTGGTATTAGTATATATCAAGTACCCCATATTAAGCGTATTGTAGATAATCTAGGTATAAAAGTAAACGGACTTCATATGCATACAGGAAGCGATATCCTAGATGCTGAAGTATTTTTAAGAGGAGCTAAGCTACTCTACGAAGCTGCCAAGTCCTTTCCGGAGCTAGAATTTATGGATTTTGGTAGTGGTTTTAAAGTAAAGTATAAAGAAGGAGATGTCACCGCAGATGTAAAGGCTATTGGTAAACAAATAGTGGAGAGTTTCCAAGAGTTTTGCAAAGACTACGGCAGAGATTTACAGCTGTGGTTTGAGCCGGGTAAATTTTTGGTTAGTAATGCTGGTTTCCTGCTTGTAGATGTGAATGTGGTAAAGCAAACTACTTCTACAGTATTTGCAGGTGTCAATTCTGGGCAGAATCACTTGCTAAGACCCATGATGTACGATGCATACCATCATATTGTTAATATAAGTAATGCTGGAGGCACAGAGCGTATCTACTCAGTAGTAGGATACATCTGCGAGTCAGACACTTTTGGGTATGATAGAAGGCTTAATGAAGTAAGAGTGGGAGATATACTAGCTATTCACAATGCAGGTGCCTATGGTTTTAGTATGAGTAGTAACTACAATAGTAGATGCAGACCGGCAGAAGTACTCATTTATAAAGGAGAAGCACATCTTATAAGAAAGCGAGAAACTCTAGATTATTTGCTTATGAATCAGCTAGTGATTGATTTAGCGTAAGCTAAAAACAGCATTATCTAATAACTTACCATTATTGAGTACTTGCACAGTGTAAGCTCCAGATTTATATTCTGAATCTTGTTTGTAATAGAACGTTACGCCCTTTTCTGTACCATCGTATGTGATATTTTCCTTGAAGCTATATAAGTCGTCACTATTTGTAAGTTTTTTGGTGTCTTTAGTTAGTACAGCTTTATCTGGTCCTATTATTCTAAAAGTTAGTTCCTTCTTTTCCTTTTCAGTAAGATCCGAGGCTAATACAGAAAATGAAATTTTCAGACGTACTACTTTAGCTGCTTTATCCGTCACTTCTTGTTTTCCTCTTTTTTCTCTTAACATGATAATATTTAATCCAGCTATTCTAAGTATACTGGCAGTGCTCAACTTCTTTTCTAAATTAGAGTTTATGGCTACTAGGCTCTCATTATTTTCTTTAAATTCTAGTGCTAATAAACCATTGGATTGAGCGAGTTCTTTAGCCTCGGTATATTGTTTTTGAGTTTGCTCTATTTTGGCAATATTCTGTGTGTTGGTCTTTTGAAGTGTTGCTATTTGATTTTTTGCTTCTAAGAGATTTTTAGGACCTCCTTTGGATCCAGATCCGTCGTCTCCAGCTATGAGTTTGCTTATTTTTCTTCTAGCTGCGGCTAAAGCTCCTTGTTGAGAAATGAGCTGATTTCTTAGATCTTCTTTTAAGTCTTCTTGAGCCAAGTTTTCATTTATTTTATTTTGTAACTGCTCGTAGATGAAATCTAATTCTTTTTGCAATGAATCAGCCCTTAAATCTAAGGCTTTGTAGGCAAGAGTAAGCTCCTCATTTTGTTGCTGAATTTTCGCTGCATTTTTAGCATACTTAAAAAACAAAAATGCACACATAGCAAGCGATGCAAGAAATAAAAAGATAAATAAAGGTAAGGCCTTACTCTTAGGCTCTTCTTCTATTATTTCTGTGTGTGTATCCTCGTTCATATGTTTTTCTATCTATGCAAAAATATATATAAATACTTAGCTTGTTAAGTTTTTGGCACACAGTTCGTTATTTACTTGGATTATTGTAGCATTGCATGGCATCGTTTGAAAAATTCAAATACATTTATATATAAACTAACTCGATACGAGTTTTGGCCTTGGTACCTCATGTTTTTACCTATGCTACCTATCTATGTATACGGCGTTATTCGAACTAGAAAGCTGCTTTATTTTACAGCGGCAAATCCTAGCATAGACATGGGAGGATTCTTTGGCGAACGAAAAGATGAAATCTTAGCATTGATACCAAACGAGTACAAAGCATTGAGTATTAATGTTTCGAATGGACTCAACTTAGATTTAGCCAAAAAATTACTAACGGAAAACAACCTGCAACTGCCGGTTATATTAAAACCAAACGTAGGGGAGAGGGGTAATGGTGTACGCCTGATACATACTCTGCAAGATATGGTGTCCTATGCAGCTAAAGTGTCCGAATTTTTAATACAAGAATATATAGACTATCCGCTAGAGCTAGGGATACTCTATAGCAAAATGCCCAATGAGCAAATGGGCATAGTAAGCTCTATAACAGAGAAGGAGTTTCTTACAGTAAAGGGGGATGGGGTGAGCACTGTAGACACATTACTTCAAAAATCGCCACGCAATAGAATCTACTATAAATTAGTGGTAAGGGAATATACAGAGCGACTTGCAATAGTTCCTGCTCTAGATGAAGATTTTATAGTACATCGTATTGGTAATCATATAAAAGGAACACGGTTTATAGATGCTAATAAACATATAACCAAGGAGGTAAATCAGGTATTCACTACACTAAGTAATGAGCTGACAGGCGTATTCTATGGCCGGTACGATCTTAAAGTGCCTAGCTACAAGGACTTGCAAGCCGGCAAGAATATTAAGATTTTTGAGTTAAATGGAGTAAGCTCGGAGCCTGGGCACATCTATGATCAGAATACAGTGTTTACGGCATATTATGATCTTGCAGAGCACTGGCTTAGGCTTATAGCTATCTCACATCAGAACATAAAAAAAGGGGTGAAAACCACCCCTTTATCTAATTTTTTACTGCAAGTGAAAACTCACTTCTTTGGATAGTGTAAAAAGGACACTAAGTAAAAAAGTGTTTTGTATGCTTCTTTTTATTGTGTTATATTTGGACAATATGAAATTGTAAACACTAGATAGTAACTCCCTTAATGTCGACTATATGGAGAACTTCTAAATGAAAGAAATGTCAAAATAACCAACCAGAAATGCCACCAAAAGCATTTAACGCATAATGGC
>JBDNFQ010000301.1:0-3890 GCA_041689715.1 Bacteroidia bacterium | reverse complement strand
CTGCCCGTTATCAGTAGAAACGGATGCCCAAATATCTCTCAAATTGTCGTCATTGTTTCTGAAGAATAAAACATGTTTATCTCCATTGGTTATAATATTTGCAGGGCAACAATCACAAGCCTCCCCAGGAGCAGGCCCTGTTGCTTTTACCGAACTGGTATAGGGTTGTAATCCATCTGTGGATGTAGCCACTGCGTAATGAGGTTCTAAATAATCGGGTTCAAATTCCATAAAGGCAACCGAAACACTTAAATCAGGAGATACCGTAACTGCAGGGAAACGAGTAACAGGATTATTGGACACTCTCACCGTATCCGAAAAAGTAAGTCCCCCATCGAGTGAAGTTACAGTATAAATGAGACCTGTAGTCTCAGGTACTGCTGCAAATGCTACCACTACTTTGTTTCCATAAGCAGCCATATCTGGTGCTGCCCAGTCCTGGGCAAATACATTTAATCCTTCCGGTGTCACCTTCACAGGAGTACCAAAAGAGCTGCCATCCCATCTTGAAACAAAAACTTCTTTATTCGTTTTTCTACTCCACATTACCACGGGAATATTATTAGTAGTGAATACAACTTTTGGCCTGGCATAGCCTAGGTCTGCATTTTCATTAACTATAAGTTGTTCAGACCATTCCAGTTCTATCTGAGCGAAACACATGGAAGGGATTAGTAAAATTAGTGCGAATATTTTTTTCATTTTAGTAACTATTATTTATTATTATTTTGGATTGATAGATTTGGTCTTTTTGAATAACCTCTAGTTGGTATACACCATTGGCACATTGCGGAAGTTTCAGCACCTTGTCGTGACTCGCATTTTGTTGCAAAATGAGGTGCCCTGTTGCAGAAATCAACCGAATACTAAACGGATTATTATTTTCAATGGAAAGTGAAATTGTACTATTTGACGCAACGGGATTAGGATATGTAGTAAGGTTCATTTTGGATACTTCATGCGTATTCAGCGTTCCTTTACAATTGAAAATTTCTTGTTTCACTTCTATGAAACTAGTGTCTCGTTTTAAATCCCAACGGATTTGTCTGTTAGGACATACTACTGCATAAGTTGGCCAGCCTACAAAAGAGAACCAGCTGCGGTATAAGCTTGTTACGGTATCTCCTCCGCCTTCTATTCCTGCAGAAGGATAGTTGACCCCAAACTGCGTTTCAAAAGCTTCTACTTTGCTATCTATGTCCCGGTCACTTATCCCAAGAACAAGTACAGAATCTGTATCATATTCAGAATACAATTGAGCCATAGCTGGAGTAAATTTTTGACACGGAGTACAATCTGCAAAAAACAAATCCAATACAACGGTTTTCCCTTTGGCTAGTTCATCAAATAAATTCCGTGTTACACCCTTGGTATCCGTTATGGTAAAATCTATGGCTTCTTGACCATAAGCCAAACTTGCAATCAAGGTAACTAGAATAAGAAAACGGTTTCTTATCATTTTGTATTAGGGTCTAAGTGTGTTAGTTATTACTAGAACTGACTTGCAGGTCATTCCTGTTATTTTATACTTATGTTTCATTTCTTATTCGTTCAAAAATCTACTTGTGCTACTGCAATATAATACTCCTTCACTGGTGCGGATAGCTTCAATGCGTATTCTAAGCGTGTTTGTTGTGCTCTCAGAAGTTCTATCTTGTCTTCACCTGTTACTCCATAGGACGCAGCGAGCAGGTCCAGTATGTAACCCTACAAATGGAAGCAAGAATAGCTAGGAGCTTTTTCATTGCATCACAAAGGGATGTCGCCATATGAGATTTATTGGTATGTCATGATTTAGCGTGCTAGTAGTTTAAAATGGTGATGAATATTCAGGGTTAGTGGTTAAATCCTTATCCGTTAAAGTTTTAAGGAAAGCCACTAAGTCTGTTTTGTCTTGTTCTATAAGGAAAAGTCCTTTTTCCCTTGTTTGCTCCAAAGCAGGGTCTAGAGTAGCTGAAGCCTTGATCTCCGAATTATAGTGCTCTACTACTTGTTCTAGTGTTTGGAATCTACCATCGTGCATATACGGTGCAGTAAGGGCAATGTTTCTCAAACTTGTAACCTTAAATTTAGCCTTATCCCTAGCATCTGCGGTAGCTTTTTCTCTGCCATCATCAGCAAATTGACCGTCGCTATCTAGACCATTATTCATGTATTTATCATTTTCAAAATTGAACCCACTATGGCAGTGCTGACAGTCGGCACCACTTTTTTCAGGAAAGAAGGGATTGTATTCCGTCGTAAATAGACTAAATCCTCTTTTTTCACTGGCATTAAAAACGGTGGTATCCGATAAGAAATTATCATACCTAGAATTGGTAGAAGTGATAGAATTCATAAATTGCTCTAGTGCTAGAGAGATTTTTTCATTCGTTACTTCATCACTTCCAAAAGCACGAGTAAATTGATCTTTATATGTTTGACTTTCACTTAATTTGGCTACTACATTTTCAAGTGTTTCATCCATTTCTAGTTCATCTTGTATCGGAAGTAATGCTTGGTCTCTTAAAAGGTGTGCTCTCCCATCCCAGAAAAACTCATTTTCATTCCAAGCCATATTAAACACGTTCATAGCGTGTCTTCCTCCTTTGTTGCCTCGTATACCCTTAGAAAATTTAGCTGTATCCGTAAATGCAAATTCTTGCAAATGGCAACTTGCACACGCTTGTGTACCATCTCCAGACAGCATCTTTTCATAAAAAAGCATACGTCCTAGTTTTACTCCTTGCAGGGTTAATTGGTTATCCGCTGCAATAGTAGGAGTAGAGAAACGGCCATACATTAATAGATATGGTGTAGTGTCATGGTTTACCGTATCAGGCTCCACAGTATCATTATCTTTACATCCTATCATTATCCCAATACTCGTAAAAAGGATGCTGAAAATCAGTATTTTCAATCTCATTGTTCTTTAAATCTTTTTTCTTCTATAAAATCATTGTCCGTAAGACTGCGAAGAAAAGTGAGCAATTGCTCCTTCTCTACTGCCGTTAAATTAAGAGGTTTAATCAGGTTATTTTTGTTTATATGCAATTGTCCGCCAGTATTATAATGCTCTATAACAGCATCAAGTGATGCTATAGAACCGTCATGCATATAAGGTGCAGTCAATGCTATGTTTCTTAAAGTAGGAACCTTAAACAAAGCATCATCTTCGGGTTTGCCAGTCAATCTTTTTCTTCCTTCATCAGGATACTCCGCATACAATCCATTATTTTCAAATGCATAGTTCGTAAAATTAAAGTCTGAATGACATCCTGAGCAGTTGGTTTTTTCACTGTAAAAAAGATTCATTCCTGCTTTCTCATCTTCGTTCAGAGCATTGGTTTGATTTTGGAACGTATACTTATCATAGGGACTATTCCCGCTAATAAGAGTTCTTTCAAAGTTTGCCAAAGCACGTGTTATCACGTAATAATCTGGCTTTCTATCATAGGCCCTTTGACTCATCGCTACGTATGTGCTGTCTTGCATTAATCTTTCTCCTGCATCTACGATATTGAAATCAAATTCATTGTGCTCCTGAATAGGAACAAGTACTTGCATTTCTAAACTAGGAACCCCGCCTTCTCTTGTTAGGTAAGGGTGATACGCTACATTGGCTAATGTCGGAGAATTTCGAGTGCCAGGACGTTTTTTTACGCCGTCACTTAAAGATACATCGTCACTAAATGCCAGCGAAGACCTATGACAAGTGCCGCAGTTTATGGAGCTATCTATGGATAGTACATTGTCATAAAACAACTTCTTTCCTAGTTCCCACCGAGCAGTGGTATAGGCATTGTCATCAGGATAAGAAATAGTAGGAAAACCGGCTGGCAATTCAAATTCGTCCACAGTTAAAGGTGCTTGAAATAAGTTGTCTTTTTGACAACTACATAGCACCACTG
>JBDNFQ010000300.1:0-1476 GCA_041689715.1 Bacteroidia bacterium | reverse complement strand
CGTGAGGAATCAGATGGATACAGTTCAGTGCAGATAGCTTCCATAGAGAAGAAAGAAAAAAGTTTTAACAAGCCAGAGATGGGTCACTTTGCTAAAGCTAAGACAACTCCTAAAAGAGTTGTAATGGAAATAAGAGACTATACTGGTAAAGGAACGGTTGGAGATTCTTTCGGTGTGGAAATTTTTGAAGAAGGCCAATTTGTAGATGTAGTAGGTACATCTAAAGGAAAAGGTTTTCAGGGTGTTGTAAAGAGACACGGTTTTCGAGGTGTAGGTGAGGCGACTCACGGGCAGCACAATAGACTTAGAGCACCAGGTTCTCTTGGAGCTGGTTCTACTCCATCTCGTGTATTCAAAGGCACTAGAATGGCAGGTAGAATGGGTGGAGAAAGAGTTAAGATGCAAAATCTTAGAATATTAAAAGTAGATACAGAGAATAACGTACTTGTAATAAGTGGTGCGGTTCCTGGTCACAAGGGCTCATACGTAATTATTGAGAAGTAAAATGAAATTAAAGATTGTAAATACATCGGGTGCTGAAACAGGCAAAGAGGTAACTCTTCCGAAAGAGATATTTGGTGTAGAGCCGAATGATCACGCTATATACTTAGATGTAAAACAGCATTTAGCTAATAAAAGAAGTGGTACTCATTCATCTACTGAAAAAGGAGATGTGAGAGGTTCTACTCGTAAGATAAAGAAGCAAAAAGGTACGGGTACTGCAAGAGCAGGTAGTATCAAATCTGGTGTTTTCGTAGGTGGTGGTCGTATGCACGGTCCACGTCCTAGAGATTATAGCTTTAAGTTAAATAAGAAATTGAAACTGGTTGCTAGAGCGTCTGCGTTTTCATATAAAGCTAAGGAAAACGAGATTATGGTTATTGATCAGATATCAATGGATGCTGTAAAAACCAAAGGCTATTTAAGCGTTCTTACAAGCTTAAAAATGAACGATAAGAAAACACTACTTCTTGTACCTGATTACAATAAGAATGTATACTTATCATCGAGAAATATACCAAATGCACAAGTGATGAAAGCAAGTGATGTGAACACATATAACATCTTACATGCTAATAACATTATCTTGGAAGAAGGTGCTATTGATAAATTAAAAGAATTATTCAACTAAGATGGCAATACTAGTAAAACCACTTATAACCGAAAAAATGTCTTTGTTAAGTGAAAGCAAAGGACAGTATGGCTTTAGAGTAGCTCTAGAAGCTAAGAAGCCTGCTATAAAAGCGGAAATAGAAAGAATGTATAATGTTGAGGTTGATAAGATTAGAACCTTGGTTGTAGCTGGGAAAAGAAAGTCACGATTTACTAAATCTGGGGTTTCTAAAGGCAAGACTTCTAACTACAAAAAAGCTATTGTAAGTTTAAAAGACGGAAAGTCTATCGATTTTTACGAAAATATTTAATCTAAGAAATGGGAATTAAGAGAATAAAACCAGTTACTCCAGGTCAGCGATT
>JBDNFQ010000299.1:0-5528 GCA_041689715.1 Bacteroidia bacterium | reverse complement strand
CTAGCTTTTTTTAGGTATCCTTCATCGGGCACCATTACACCAGCTTCACCTTGTATCGGTTCTACTATGAATCCTGCTATATTCGGATTTGCTTTTAATGCAGCTTCCAATGCATCTGCATTGTTATAGTCTATTACTTCTACACCTGGCAGGTATGGTCCAAAACCAGCTTTACTATCTGGGTCTGTACTTGCAGATATTATTCCTAGAGTTCTACCGTGAAAGTTCTCGGAAGCAAATAGAATTACTGCTTGATTTTCTGGAGTTCTCTTTTTCTTGTAAGCCCACTTTCGGCACAGTTTTAAGGCAGTCTCTACAGCCTCAGCACCAGTATTCATTGGCAATACTTTGTCAAATTTAAAGTATTCTGTCATATACTTTTCGTACTCACCCAGTGTGTCGTTATAAAATGCTCTAGATGTCAGAGTAAGCTTTTGTGCTTGATCTGTTAATGCTTTTACTATTTTTGGGTGGCAGTGTCCTTGGTTTACCGCACTATACGCACTCAGAAAATCAAAATACCTTTTACCATCGGTATCCCATAGATATATTCCTTCGCCTCTTTCCAGTACTACTGGCAGTGGATGGTAGTTATGAGCTCCGTATTTGTCTTCTAGGTCTATAAAGTAATCTTGTGCTTGTGTCATACAGCAAAGCAACTCATTTTATACAGAAAAGTTAACTTTTACGTATCAGATTTCCGATTTTGCTACTCTCGATTCTTTTTATACAAAAGACTTTAGCATTAGTAAACTTGCATGCCTATGCTATTTCTGATTACGAAACGTTATCTATATATTCCCGCATTAATTTGAGAATACTTTTAAATATAATAGCTCTACTGCTACTAGGTATATGCAATATTGCCAAGGCTCAGCAATGGAAGCTTTATGCTACCTCAGATTTTAACTATTATTTCCAAGAAGATAATGCTATTTTTATTAAACCGTTAGATTCTGTTCTTGTAGCTGAATTAGCCGCCATTCAGAAGCGGTTAAACTATTATACAAACAAGCCAATAGATGTTTTCGTACAGCAGAAAAGCACTGTTCAAACAGAGCAAGGTCAATTTAGAGATCTGAAAGAAGGCCAAATTGTGCTTCGTAGAAGTCAAGTGCATGCAAATGTTAATCAAAGTATCTCAGCCATAGCATCTCAGTTTAGGTTAGTAGCAGCCCAAATTTTAATTGATGAAATGATGTATGGGGGCACTTTGCAGGATAAGATAAAAAGTGCAAACTTGGTTAATCTACCTAGTTGGGTCTTGCCCGGATTAGCAAGTTATTTAGCTACAGACTGGTCGGTAGAAGATGACAATAGCTTTAGATCTTTGTATGATCAATATGGAATAAGTGATTTTAATTCTATTCCCGTTTCGTTTGATTATCTCAAAGGTGCTTCCTTCTGGAAATATATGGAGTTTAAATATGGTGAAAATGCCATCCCAACTGTCTTATATATGTCAAGGCTCACTCGTAAATTCAATGCAGCAATTTATTATTCGTTTCAAACTTCATTAAACGATATATTCTTGGATTGGAAATCCTATTACTCTAATGCGTATGAAGTAGATCAGAAAAAACCAAATCCATTAGATGGCATTAGCTTTCCCAAAAAGAGGCTTCTGGACTATGTCGTATTAAATGTGGATGAGTATTACACTCTAGAAAACACCTGGCAAGGGCCAATTGTATATTATCATTCTGTCTCCAAACTTTCCAAAGAGAAAGCATATCGACTGTCTAGCACAGAAAGAGTGTCTGGAGCAATAGGGCAGGGATTAAAAGTCTCTGGACAGCAAGTTTACTTATCAGTAAAGAGAGATGAATATTCTATTATCAAAAATATTTCTAGTGAAATACCTACTACAGTATACAAAACAAAAAGTCCAATTACTGACTATCAACTTTACAATAGGGCATTATATATATTGTCATCGCAACTCAATAGTAGCGTTATTTTAAAAGTCAAAGATCAAAAGATAGATACTTTGCTAATATCAGATGTGTTCGTGAATAGTTTCTCTGTAACTGATGATAGACTAGCTTATGTAGTCACAGGATCCGATTACCGAATTATGAGTTTTCAATACGGCAAAGCTGTTGATACAATTCTAGTGTCTACATCTCCTGTCAACCAATTAATATTTGCCGGAGATACAGTCTTGTTATATAATTCAGCTGAAAATGGAATCTGGAATGGCAAATTATTAAATGTAAATTCTAAGTTAACTTACAATGTAACCAATTATAGGTCCAACATTAGTTCACATCAATATTCAGATAAAGTTTTTGTAGAAAGTTTAGATAAAGGGAGTACGACATCTATATATATTACAGATTATATTGCACCTAAAGATTTTTATACACATGATAGGGTCTCAAATGCCTATTTTTTAAAGGAAATCAATAGCTATTATGCTTCTGAAAGTATAGTGACTAGCCTGAGTGTTGATTCATTAGATGAATATACTTTCCAGAGTCCTGCATACCCGCCTACAGATTTCATATCATCTAATTACGATTCATTACAAGCCGTTATTAAAAAAGCATCTTCTTTTGGTGTGAACGCTAGAGAAGCACCTCATATATACAAAGCACAGACTGCGTATCTCAAAATCACCAATGTGCCAATTAATTATTCCACTTCAGCATTTGAAGGCAGCTACGCATTGCTATTGCCTAATTATTTAAACATAGGAGCAGGCATTAGCTTTTCTAATCAATATGACACCCGCAGAGTCTCGTTACAGTATTTAGGTACTCTACAGGCAGGTGCTCGGGATATTGGTTTGTCTTTTCAATCCAAAGTAAAAGCGAACAAACAAACAATCGCACTGTTTCATCGTAAGAGAATATTGTACCTCTCAGACTTTCGTAATAAGTATCTAACTACTGTTGCTACCTATAAAATAGAAAAGAAATTAAACTCTAGTCTTAATTGGAGCAATGTGGCTACTCTCAGAAACGAGCAAGATATTGTTCTATTGACTAATGAAATAAGTACTACCCAGAATGACCGACAAAAGTGGATTGCGGGTATAGAATCTTCCCTTTCATTAAACAAAAATTTCTCAACTAGTGTACTTACATCACAAATAACCTTGCAACCCTTGGTCAATTTAGAAACCTTTGGATGGAATGTCAGTGCGGTTTATACGGCAGATTATAAAAAAGGATTAGGGCGTAATATGAGTCTCACTTCGTCCATTAACGCAGGGACATCTCAAGGGGTAACCCCAGTTTTTTATATTTTAGGAGGACAAAAAAATGATCTACTATTAAATAATTACTCCAGAGATTTTTCTGATTACAAAACGCCTATGCTCTACGACAATCAATACGGAGTGCGAGGGTTCCCGGCAAATTATAGAAACGGCAATACCTATTTTGTGTCTACTTTAGAGATTAATTTCAATGTGGTAGATATGCTTTTAAAAAGGCCCATAGCCTCAGAAGTATTTGGCAATTTAGCTATTCACGGGTTTTCAGATATTGGGACTGCGTATTATGACAACAGTATATACAGCTCAGCTAATACTTTAAGCAAGCAGATCATACCTTCTGCAGCAGGGGGTGTTGTAGCAATAGTATACGGTCTCAAGAACCCCATCATTGGAGCTGTAGGTATCGGAATCTCTACAAAAATTTACGGGTATCACTTGCGGTTAGACTACGCTTCTGGTATCGAAGACCAAAAAATAAGGAGTGGAGTCTTTCATTTATGCATCGGAAGTGAGTTCTAATGTTCACAATTTGTAAAAATTAACCGTAGTGATTTAGCTCTCGCTTATTGTGCTTGCGTAGTTTTGCAGGTAGTTATTTAAACCACATGAAAATTAAATCGGCATTAATATCAGTCTTTAATAAAGACGGGATATATGAGTTAGCAAGAGAATTAGAAGCCAATGGAGTGAAAATCTATTCAACTGGCGGCACCAAAAAATATCTTGAAAATCTAGGAATTGAAATTTTGGCAGTTGAGGACTTCACCAACTATCCAGAAGTATTCGGCGGAAGAGTTAAGACTTTGCATCCAGCAATTTTTGGCGGCATTCTTTATAGAAGAGATAACGAAAGTGATGTTGAGGAATTACAGGAGCACAATATTCCGGCCATTGACCTTGTCGTTGTAGACCTGTACCCGTTCCAAGATACGGTAGCTTCAGGAGCCTCGCATAGTGAAATCATTGAAAAGATAGACATAGGAGGAATATCTCTTATACGTGCAGCTGCTAAAAACTATAAGTTTACTTCTATAATTAGCTCAAGAGGCCAGTATAAAGAATTTACCGAGCATTATAAGTTAAATAATGGGGAGGCTTTACTAGAATATAGATTTAGTTTAGCTACTAGTGCTTTTAAACAGACAGTGAATTATGATACAGAAATTGTAAAATACTTTTCAGGTGAAAAATCATACGAACTCCGCTACGGAGAAAATCCGCACCAGAAAGCAAGTTTTGTTGGGGATTTAGATTCCTTATTTACCAAATTAGGAGGTAAAGAGTTATCGTATAATAATCTATTAGATGTAGACGCAGCTGTCGCCTTAGTTACAGATATATCAATACCGGAGCAATGCACATTTGCCATACTCAAGCATAACAATGCCTGTGGTTGTGCCATTATGCCTACGGCCAAAGAAGCATTTGAGTCTGCACTTGCCGCAGACCCAGTATCTGCATTCGGAGGAATCCTCATATCAGACAAGGAAATTGATTTAGAAACAGCCAAAGAAATAGACAAATTGTTTTATGAAGTTTGTATAGCCACATCATTCTCATCAGAAGCCAAAGAACTGCTCACATCGAGGTCTAAAAGAGTCTTACTTCAATGGAATAAACAAGATATTCAACAGGACATAGTTCGTTCTTGCCTAAATGGGGTTCTAATACAAGAAAGAGATTTGTCTTTCTCTTCAAAAGATCAGCTATCTGCCGTTACTAACATCAAACCAACAGAAGATCAAATTACAGATATGCTATTTGCGGAGAAATTAGTAAAACACACAAAGTCAAATGCAATAATATTAGTCAAAAATCGACAGTTAATAGCAAGTGGCACTGGCCAGACATCCAGAGTAGATGCACTTAACCAAGCAATCTTAAAAGCAAAGACATTTAGACTAAATATTAAAGGAGCCGCTATGGCATCAGATGCCTTTTTCCCATTCCCGGATTGCGTGGAGATAGCTTCACAAGCAGGAGTAGCTGCAATAGTGCAGCCTGGAGGCAGTATTAAAGATCAATTGTCCATAGATATGGCAAATAGTAAAAGCATAGTTATGGTGACTACAGGAGTTAGGCACTTCAAACATTAATTCATAAGTGAATTAGTAATCAGATAGTTACGCTTATTTGAATATTATTTATAGTTTTCGGTATTTAAGTATTGCGGGTTACGATAAAGGGTATAGATTTGCAGCCGCTTAGGCAGGGAGATAAGTTCTTTAAAACTCTGGGCGAAACAAATAAAAAATTTAATTGGGTAGTTAAGATTATCGAGTTAGATTTGCAGCCGCTTTAG
>JBDNFQ010000298.1:0-2577 GCA_041689715.1 Bacteroidia bacterium | reverse complement strand
TTTTAGTCGATAAAGGGAAATGGAAATAAGAGGAACGAAAAAGTCAGCAGCATTATTTCGAGAATTGTGTCATTTCGAGTTTGTTTGTTTTACTACTCGGTATAATTTTCTAGAAGACAATTTTGTATTGTGAAGTGAATAATCAAACGTCTATGTAAAATAGACTTGTCATAATGTAAAGTTTGCTTTACTTTTGAAATATGAAAAGAATTCCACTACTCTCCAACCGATTCAAGAAAGTCGGTTGGGTCTTATTAATCGCGGCTATTGTATTTGTAATTGCTGATTCAGTTCTTGATATTGATTCTGAGATGTTTACTTTTAATGTTTTTAGCGTTTTTAGTGCTGCTGGCTTAGGAGATGGGACCTGGTTTGTAGTAAGTCAACAAGATATAAGCTATACTCTCTTCTCATGTTTATTTATTGGTGGAGGATTATTGATTATGTTTTCTAAAGAGAGGGCAGAAGATGAATTTATACAAAGCATAAGATTGAATGCACTTATGTGGTCAGTATTGGTTCATTTTGTCCTGCTTATGATAGCTTTTTTAAGTGTTTACGGATTACCTTTCTTAAGCGTTGTAGTTTACAATACGTACACGGTTTTAGTTATTTTTATCCTTAGATTCTACTATTTACTTTACAAAAACGGAGTTTTATCAAGTGAAAAATAACGTTAAAATACATCGGGCTATTGCCGGATATACTCAGCAAGATTTAGCAGAGAAAATAGGAGTGAGTAGGCAAACCATTAATGCTATAGAAAGCGGTAAATACGTTCCTTCTACAGTGCTATCTTTGAAAATAGCTCATATTTTCGAAAAGTCAATGGAAGATTTATTTAGTTTAGAAGATACGGATTAGCCTTTATTTAAATGCCAAAAAGCCCCAACTAAAATATTTAATTGAGCATAGTAAAACTGCTGTTTGGCATTATCTGCCTTGTCGTAGGTCGTACGTATATCTGGCATATTTACATAGCCTCCTCTAAACTCTGATTGAATATAGACGTGATTCCAAAACTTTATGTTTAGTCCTACTTGTGCATTGGCCCCAAAACCTGCTACATGAAATTCATCGTGACGCTCATTGCCAAAGAGGTGCACATCAGACTTAGGATACATCAGACCTACGCCTACCGCTTCTGTCATGGCAAGGGTTACTTTTTTATAGTGTAATAGATTGTCAAATCTTCCCAACTCTACATTGCTATAATTGAGCCCGTCGGTATGTTCCATTTCTAAGAAATCGGGATCTATAGTTATTTCATCATTGGCATATGTGCCGTTGTACGGGTTATTAGCTTCATTGATGTTACCATCTATTTTTACGGTTTGCCCCTTTTGTACTACGTACTTCATGTGATCTATGCCGAGCGAAAGATGATAGTTGCTTTTGAAGTAATAGCCTATTCTGAAATTGTATTGAGGGATAGTAATATTCTTAGGACTAAAATACGTACCTGCATCAAATTCTGCAGGCTTATCCTTTGCCACTACATCGCGTAAGTAAAAATCGTAATCGTCTCCTGTGAAATGGATGTCAGACTTAGTATACCACTCTCTGTTCCAGCCCCAGTGTGCGTAGAATTCACCTTTCTTATTGGTTTCTGGTTTAAAAGTAATTTGCCCAAGAGAGGACAATGAAATAAAAGCAAAGCCAAGTGCTAAAAGGTTTTTCATTGGGCTGCAAAGATGGTGAAAGAATTAATGCTAATTCTATTTGATTACATATTTAGAATAGTTTCCATATTCTCCTTCCACGTTCATGATCCCAGTTGAAGTATGTTCTTTCGGAATAACCTTTAAATACTATAATTATAAGCAAGGCATTTACACATCAGTTTACGGAAATCTATTTTATAACTATGACCTTTTTATAGAATATGTTCTCGTCTGTTTTAACTGCCAATGTATAGTTGCCAGAAGGGGTATCTCCTGTTTCAAATACAATCGTATTCGAGTTTTGATTATTGTAAATTGAACTTTTCACCAACCTGCCATAGTGGTCGTATAGTAACACTTCATTAATACCTTCATTTGTTGAATTAGATATAGTGATGTGCTCGTACCTAGTTGGGTTTGGAAATACTGAAATAGAAGATGTCAAAGTTTCATCCTTGATATTAATGAAGTTTCTGCGGTCAATAATAATATCCCTGCTAAATGAATCAGATCCGCATTCGTTAGTGGCTATAAGAGTTATAGTATATGTGCCGTCTACGGTGCCAAACTTATGTCTAGGGTGTATCTCTGTAGAACTGTCTCTACTAGTAAAATGCCATTTGTAGGTGGCATTACGATCACTTAAATTTAAAAATTGAACGTAGAAACCCTCATTAGGATAAGCCTCGAAATAGCTTATTGGGGTGCAATTATACACTACTAGTTTTTTGCCTACATCGGTAAGGGAATTCCCTCTTATATAAGGTTCTAAATCTTGTTTTGGAGATACTGCTTCACCATATATTGTTAAATTTTGGGTACTCTGATAGATTTTGGTTCTGGCGATGTCGACATTAGAAAATGTGGTGCTTCTGGCCCAAAGTATATTTAGGTTTCCTGGGTTATATTTGGA
>JBDNFQ010000297.1:0-2777 GCA_041689715.1 Bacteroidia bacterium | reverse complement strand
CAGAGCAGTATCGCCAGACTAGAAACGAGCTTAATACTATACTAAACCAAATACGGAGCAATGAAGTAGACGAAGGTGCAGTACAATTGCTACAGGAAACACGATTTAACGAGCATACCATAGAACCTACTAAACTCTACTCCCATAATGCGGATGTAGATAGTATGAATGAGCAAGAGCTGAAAGCTCTAGAAGCAGAAGAGGAAGTCTATTTTGCTAAAAAATCGGGCAATATCAAAATGATGGAATCCTTTGTGAAATCACTTATCGTGCAGGAAAAGCTCATCATCAAAAAAGGGTGTAAGGTAATGTTCCTCAAAAATGATCACGATAGAGGAGTCATGAATGGCACACTAGGTGTAGTCGTGGACTTTGCCAAAGATGCTGAAGAAAACGGTCCGTTTCCGCTGGTTCAGCTGATGGACAAGCGAAAGATCCTGGCTACACCAGAAGTTTGGTCTATCAATAACGAAAAAGGCACACCTATGGTCAGCTTTGAGCAGATACCACTCAGATTAGCATGGGCCATTACCGTGCACAAGAGCCAAGGTATGACCCTAGAAGCAGCGGAGATAGATCTGAGTAAAGCATTTGAACCGGGACAAGGATACGTAGCACTCTCTCGACTAAAAGAGCTAGACGGCCTACGTCTGCTGGGCATCAATAGAATGGCCATAGAAGTAGACCCACTGGCTTTCAAAGCAGATCAGCGTTTCCAAGAACTAAGCGGAGACGTAGATCAACTTACCGAAGAGCATTTTATAAGTGACTGGGAAAGCTACATCTATGCAGCTGGAGGTACTACAGATGAGAAAGAGCTCAAAAAACACCGCAATAAGAAAGTAGCCAAAGAGAAGAAAATCTCTACGCACCAGGTTACAATACAGTATATAGATCAGGGTATGACTCTGGACCAAATAAGCACAGAACGCGGCATGGCTAAAAGCACCATACAAGGACATATACTTACTATCTCAGATAAGTTTCCTGATGTAAACATAAGTGCCTACCGACCAGAGGATGTGCTTATGGACCGTATCAACGAGATCTACCTCAAGGCAGATAAAAATGCCAAAGAGGACGACTACAGTGGCGATGGCAGACTTAAGAGCAGTATAATTTTCCGTGCGTTGGATGGTAAGGTAGATTACTCTACTATCAAGCTGGCGTATGCGTTTTTGGATGTGTAGGAATGGATTCGTGCAGCATTGGCACAAGTTCAGAATAATTGGGAGTCAGTCTTTCGGCTAAAAGCACCACTTACAAAACACGCTAATGGCAACTACCGAGAAATAATCGGTAGTTGATAACTACTCGCACTAGTGGTATGTGCAAATTTTGCATATCCCACTAAACACGGAGCTATACTCAATCAACATTATCCAGTTGCCATAATCTCGATGTTATTATATAAGTGGGGTATCGAATAAAAGACCAAAAACAGTCCCATTCCAAAAGTAATTTGTAAATTTACCAAGTGTCTGGCAATATTGAAATATATCAATCTATCGAAGGAGAAACCTCCATAGAAGTGACTTTTGATAAAGAAACTGTTTGGCTAACTCAAGCTCAGATAGCTGTCTTATTCGAAACCCCTCCACAAAATATAACAATGCACTTAAAGAGTGTTTTTAATGATAAGGAACTTTTTGAAAGTTCAACTTGTAAGGATTTCTTACAAGTTCGAAAAGAAGGAAGCAGAGAAATAAATAGAAAGATTAAACTATACAGTCTTGATGTTATTATTTCGGTTGGGTACAACTTATGAATGAACTAATTATATATGAGAATAACCAAAATCAAATTCAAATAGCAGTAGAATTTGATGGCGATACTGTTTGGTTAAATCTTAACCAAATATCTACTTTATTTGGTCGAGACAAGTCTGTAATTTCTCGACACCTGAACGGCATTTTTAAAAATGGCGAATTAGATAAAAAGTCAGTTGTTGCAAAAAATGCAACAACTGCATCTGATGGAAAGGTCTACCAAGTAGACTTCTTCAATCTTGACGCAATAATTTCTGTTGGGTATAGAATTAATTCAAAACAAGGAACCCATTTTAGACAGTGGGCAAGCAAAAGATTGAAAGACTATCTAATACAAGGCTACACTATAAACCAGCACAGACTCCAACAAAAAGAACAAGAAGTACAAGTCCTTAAAAACGGGATACAAATACTGAGTAGGGCTATAGAGGAGAAAGTAGGCGATAATGATTGGTTAGAGGAGTTTTCTAACGGACTAAAACTGCTAGACGACTATGACCACGAGACTCTAGATAGTAAGGGTTTGAGTAAAGCCAAAGCTATATATCCAAATATGGAGGATTATCAAGACCTTATTAAAGCTATGGTTTCCGATTTTGATTCAGAAGTATTTGGCAAGACTAAAGATGATAACTTTAGTAGCTCCATAAATCAAATAACCAAGGGAATGGGCACAGAAGACTTCTACCCTACTCTAGAAGAAAAGGCAGCTACTTTGCTATACTTAGTGGTAAAAAATCACTCCTTTGTAGATGGAAATAAACGAATAGCTGCGGCCTGCTTTCTAAAGTTTTTAGCAGCAAACAAGTTACTCTTTCAAGCAAATCGCACTCCAATCATAAGTAACGATACGCTGGCTAGTCTCACACTATTCATAGCATCTAGCAAACCAGAAGAAATGAAAACGGTGAAACAACTGGTAATTAGTGTATTGAACAGGAATAGGATAAAGTAATGAAAAGAATAATACACCTTAAAGCAACTCTACTCTTATTTGTGGGAAGTATT
>JBDNFQ010000296.1:0-10117 GCA_041689715.1 Bacteroidia bacterium | reverse complement strand
CACTTCCGTTAGCACTTATGATAGCTATGGCTTGACCCACAGCGACTACATCTCCTTCATTATATAGCTTTTTCACTAAAATACCAGCTTCCATACTTGGTACTTCGCTATCTACCTTATCTGTTGCTATTTCCAGCACAGCTTCGTCTACTTCTATACTGTCGCCTTCGTTTTTAAGCCAAGAGATAATAGTAGCCTCTGCAATACTTTCGCCCATTTTAGGCATTATTAGTTTGTAATCTGACATAGCTTTATGTTGGTGCAAAAGTATGATTTTTGACGGAGTGAAAATATAAAATACTCTACAATTAGATAACAGCGGAGGTGATACGTAATTTCGATAAACAAGGAATACAATCTATGGAGGGAATTACAATTTAAAAATTCTAAACTTATCTTGCACCACTTATAATTATGAACCTTAGAATATCTTTTATCACCTTATTGACACTTGTGTCGGTAACTCTTTTTGCTCAGAAGGCTGAAAACAAGAAAGACAAAAATGGAAATGAGTATACTAGTTATACCAATGACCCTAGTAGCTCCCGGTGGTATACACTAAGTAACGGACTTACAGTAATACTTGCAGAAAACAGTGCGAAGCCACGAGTACAAACGCTCATAGCTACTAAGGCAGGTAGCAGCAGTGATCCGGCGGAGAACACAGGACTGGCTCATTATCTAGAGCATATGCTTTTCAAAGGAACAGATAAGTATGGTAGCTTAGACTTCAAAAAAGAAAAGGTATACTTAGACCAAATAGATGCTCTATACGAAAAGTATAACCAAACTAAAGATGAGGCAAAACGCTCGGAAATATACAAAGAAATAGACAGGGTAAGTGGGGAGGCGGCTAAATACGCAATAGCGAATGAATATGACAAGATGCTGCAAGGCATTGGGGCACAGGGTACAAATGCTTTTACAAGTTTTGAGCGAACGGTGTATGTGAATGATATACCTAGTAATCAAGTAAATACGTGGATAGATATAGAGGCAGAACGATTTAGAAATCCCATCCTTCGACTTTTTCATACTGAGCTAGAGGCTGTGTATGAGGAGAAGAATAGAACCTTAGATAATGATGGCAGTCAAGTGTACGAAAAGCTTCTAGAGTCCTCTTTCCCAAATCATAATTATGGCAGACAAACAACGATAGGAACTATAGAACATTTAAAAAATCCTAGCCTAGTAAAGATTAGAAATTATTACAAGACCTTTTATGTGCCTAATAATATGGCGGTAATAATGGTGGGGGATATAGACATGGCGAGTACTTTCTTAGAGGTTAAAAAGAAGTTTAGCTACATGGAATCCAAAACAGTACCTAAGCTAGTCTTTGATGCAGAGCAAGACCTAAAAGAAAAGGTAGTAATAAATGTAGTAGGACCTAGTCAGGAATCACTCATGATGGGTTACAGAGTGCCAAATGCTATGGACAAAGATGCTGATTTGGTAAACTTGGTAGACCTCATACTTGCTAACTCTAGTGCTGGACTCATAGATTTAAACATGGTGAAGGCACAAAAGTGTATTCAAGCCTATAGCTCTACTATGATGCTCAAGGAAAGAGGATTACACTATTTTGCTGGAAGTCCATTAGAGGGTCAGAGTTTAGAAGAACTTCAAGCCTTGTTTTACGAGCAGATACAAATGTTAAAAAACGGTGAGTTTGACATGGAATTAGTGAAAAGCATAGTGCTTAATCAAAAGGTGAGCAAAATAAAGGAATTCGACTCCTATGGAGCCACTGCATATTCACTTATGGATGCCTTTGTAATGAATAACTCTTGGTCTGCAGAGCTAGCAAAGCTGGATCATATGCTTACTTATTCCAAGGAAGATGTCCTCCTCTTTGCAAATAAATACTACACAGAAGGACACATAGTGGTGTATAAGCGACAGGGTGAGAAAGAAGAAACATTAAAAGTAGATAAGCCTGAAATCACTAAAGTAGAAGTAAATAGAGGAAAGACTTCTCCTTTTGTTACAGACATATTAGCGAGAAAAATGCAGCCTATAGCTTCACAGGTTCTAGATTATAAAGAGGAGATAGCCTTCGGTGAATTAAAAGGACAGATACCCGTATGGAAAGTAAAAAAAGGAGATGATCAGCTATTCTCTATGTATTATGTATTAGATATTGGCTCTAGACAAGACCAAAAACTTGCTTTGGCAGTGGAATACCTAGAATATCTAGGGACTAAGGAATACAATGCGGATCAAATAAGTACAGAGTTTTATAAATTGGCATGCAACTTCGGAGTATCTACTGGCGGTGAGCAGAGCTACGTATATCTTAATGGATTAGCAAGTGAATTTGATAAGGCTGTGAAACTCTTTGAGCATCTTCTGCAAAATGCAGTAGCAGATGAGGAGAAACTTAAGCAGATGATTGCTCAGAAACTAAAATCTAGGAATGATGCCAAATTAAATAAAGGTGCTATCATGGGTAGATTAAGAAACTATGCTCTGTATGGAGAGGAAAACCCGTCGACCTATTTTCTTAGCGAAAAAGAGTTAGCAGAGATTAGGGGAGAAGAACTTACTCAGTACATTCATAATTTGAGTAATTACAAGCACAAGGTATGGTATAGCGGCCCGTTAGAATTACAAGAGCTAGAAACAAAATTAAGTGCAATACATACTATTCCAAGTGAGTATCTACCTACACCACCTCTCAAGGAGTTTGTCATGAGAGAAACGGACGGTAAATCAGTGTATCTAGCTCATTATGAGATGGTACAAGCGGAGGTGATGTGGTTAAAAAAATCCACAGAACTTAATATTAAAGAGTCAGCAGATATAGATATGTTCAATGAGTATTTTGGTGGAGGAATGAGTAGTATTGTTTTTCAGGAGATAAGGGAAGCAAAGGCATTAGCCTACTCTACTTATGGTTTCTATTCAGAGGCAAGTAAGCTTGGAGAAAATAACGTTGTACTAGCCTATATAGGTACTCAATCTGATAAGATGAAAGAAGGAATAGAGGCCATGAATGAGTTACTCACTACTCTGCCAGAGGATCAGAAGACTTTTGATAATGGAAAACAGGCACTCAAGCAGAATCTAGAAACTAGTAGAATACTAAAAACATCTATACTCTTTGACTACGACCAAACTCTGAAGATGGGAGAAATAGAAGATATGCGTATATCGACCAGTGAAAGATTAAAAAGTATTTTGCTATCAGATGTTGCAATGTTTCATAAAAATAGAGTAGCAGGTAATTTTACATATATAATACTAGGAGATAGAGAAAAAATAGACGTAGCGTACTTAGCAAAGTATGGTAACGTTACTGAACTTAGTTTAGAGCAACTATTTGGCTACTAAGTTAGCTATGGGTTTATAAGGAAAGTATGTAGTTACAACAGGAGTAAGCTGAGGTATAGGGAATGTACTTGTACATCACTTCCTAGCTAAAGGATGTTTAGCAGGAGGGATGGGACTTGCCGACCTAAACTAGTCCATCCAAACTGTCATCAGGTGAATTTAGAAGCAAGACCGCTTCAACCGAAGGGCCCAAAAAAATAATATACTTGTAGAAATAACGACCTTGTCTGTGTCGGAATTAAAACGAGAGCTATGTTTACCTTTAGTATAAACCATCGGTAATTCTACGAGAGCCAATTAGAATAGTATTACGTCATCTACTCTTCGTAAATCAAATTGCGACTGAGTTAGTCTTGGATATTTAGATGTCGGCTCACAAGTTACATATGTTTTTCCTTTGTACTTAAAAGAACCAGTAGGAGCGTATCCTGGAATTTCAATACCAAGACTTAAATGTTCATCTCTCTCAAAGAAAAGGCCTACCGAATTCAATCCAAGTATTTCTTTGGTCAAGTAGGCCATAAGCATGGCTTTATCTTCACAGTCTGCGGTTTTAGCCATTATTGTTTCTTCTGGGTAGTAGAATCGCTCTTCGCCATACTTATCATAGTCGCTGCCGTATGGAGCAACTTGTTGTACAAATGCCAAGATGAACCTCACTTGATCTACAAGCTCTCTGCCGGTCACTTGACCTTTGATGTAAGACACTACAGATTCTTCCATTGCACGAGACATATGGAGTGCGGTGAATTGTCTGCCAACGTCAAACATAGGCAAGTCTCCCAAAAACTCCATCACAGATGCATTAGACTCTGCATGAATAGCATGCTTCTCTACACCAAAACTAAAGGTGACTTCTTTTACCGCCATATTTGCGTCTATTCTAGGTACATTAAATCTATCTCGGTCTATACGCTTAGTGGTAGTTTTACTGTCCATATATATCAAGTGCTTACCTTGGTTTACACGGTTTTTGAAATCTAAATCTTTGTATGACTTTCCGCCATAGTTTATAAAAATATATCTACCAGGTGTAAATGAAAGGTTCCCCAAGCAGTTGAGTTTCTTGTCTGTTTTGGTTAAAATAACATCATAATCTAGCTCCTTTAGTAGCAAGTATTTTATGAATGTTTGCTCATTACTATTTCTGCTAGCAGTAAGTCTACGAGCGAATTTATCAATTAGGATTACACTTGCAGCATCATCTAACTTATAGTGATTTATATGATTCTTAAGATTGTATACGCTAGTTTTAAGATTAGCATTTCTAAAAAAATCTAATCTATGGCTTATTTCCCGTTGGTCATATTTGTAGAAAGACAATTGAGATAGCTGCTGATCGTAGGTTATGTTTAGCTTGTGACCATAAAAGTCCATGACATTAGAATAAGAAGAACCAGCATTGATATTAGAAATCATAGCAGATAAGCCTATTACTAAAATTGTTTTTAATACTTTCATTATTTGGTTTCTCCTTTCTTTTTAGTATTAACTCAAAAAGAAGTCCGAAAAGTATTACTTGATTTTTAAAACTTGTGCTCGAAGGAAACCGTGTTTTAAATACTTGGTAAACAGAGACTTGTATCTCTTGCTTGCGAAACTATCAAACATATCTGTAAGATAGTTTTGATTATGATTTGCGGCAATAACGCAGAATAAAATAGACTATTTAACCTGTTTGGTACACAAAAATCTATATTTTACTTTAGGTTCTAGGTGAAAATCTGACATAAACCACGTCAATGGATGTTTCTGATGATTTTCTATTTGTAGTGAGTTGCCATACATTAGCCTAGACCAAAAAGAGTAAGAGCTAGCTATAAAATTATAAGAATTGAGCAAATCTGAAATCTTCATAAAAGTATAAGCCCCAGTACCTTGTACTGAGGCTTTAGATTGGCTTTCTGACAATTAAGTCAAATCAAATATAGAAACGTTTATCAAATAAAACGGCCTCTTAATTCAACATGACAGTCAAATGACCTTTAAATTGCAATTGCTTATGAAGCACTTGATATCATCATTGGCATGATGAGCATCAGTAGATTTTCAGCATCTATATTCTGGCTAGGAAGTATTATACCTGCTCTATTTGGTGTGGATAGTTCTATCACTATATCTGGAGTACTGATATTTTGTAACATCTCAATAAGAAGTTTAGAGTTGAATCCTATCTCCATATCTTCACCAGCATAATCGCATCCTAGTCGTTCTACAGCTTCATTACTTAAGTCTATGTCTTCAGCAGATATGGTAAGCTCACTGCCGGTAATTTTAACATTTATCTGGTTAGTAGTTTTATTACCAAAGATACTTATACGTTTCACAGAATTTAAAAAATCCTGTCTATTTAGGGACAGTTTATTTGGATTTTCAGTAGGTATTACTGCTTTATAGTCTGGGTATCTCTCGTCTATCAGTCTACAGATTAGTCTAACGTCGCCAAATGTAAAAAAGGCATTGCTATCGTTAAAATCTACTTTACAATCTGTGTCATCTTGAGGAAGATTTGTCTTTAATAAGTTTAGTGCTTTTTTGGGTAAAATAAAGTTAGCCTCTACACCTGGGCTAATATCTGCTCTTTCTACCTTTACTAGTCTATTAGCATCTGTAGCTACAAATACCGCATTATCTTTAAATAATTGAACGAATACACCGGTGAGACTGAGTCTTAGCTCATCATTGCCTGAAGCAAATATTGTTTGAGCTATGCTGCTGGATAATACTCCTGATGACATATTGAAACTATTTTCAGAAGTCGGTTCAGGAATCTTAGGGAAATCGTCAGCATTTTGACCAATAAGCTTATATCTGCCAAACTCTGATTTTAATTCGATTGTATTTTTATCAGACTGTACAGTAAATGTGACCGGCTGATTTGGAAGAGCTTTTAAAGTATCCATACACATCTTAGAAGGTACTGCAATGGTTACGTCTGCATCTGATTGAACCTCAAGTGAAGTACTCATAGAAGTTTCTAAATCTGTACCACTCACCGTAAGTACGCCCTCTTTTATATCAAATAGAAAATGATCTAAAATAGGTATCACAGGCTTAGATACTATAGTGCCGCTAATTTCTTGAAGCTTATTGAGCAGTTGATTTGTATTTACTATAAATTTCATTTCGCTATTTATTTTATAAAAGGTCAAATAAAATCTAAAATGACGAGTAAAGACAAATTTTATAGCTAAAACTTATCAATAGAATAAACGGACTTTTACCCAAATCTAAGTTTTGGATACACCTCTATGTATTTAATAAGGCGGAGAGCTCATTTTGTAAAGCCACACCTTTGTCTTTGGCGTACATTGTATGTATAGTTTTAGATATTTCTGCGTATTCCGTTCCGTTGCTCTTTAGTTCACTATAGGTAGTCTGCAATTTCATGGGTCTCGGTCCCCACTGAAAAAGCACATCTTTTGCGGCGTTTATAGCTATAACCTTAGGAATGCTTCTGCTGCCGTTTGTTAAAAAATCATCCATAATATCAAGATTTTCATCTCTTAAGAGTATGGCTAAAGATATTTTAGGATTGAGCTCTGCTAGTTTGTTTAGATAGGGCAAGTTTTGTGCTGCGTCACCACACCAAGCCTCTGATAGGACAACCCAGGTTTGATTATTTAAAGCTTTAATTTTACGAGCTAATGTTTCATTAAGTGTGGTTTTTTTATCTAGTCTATTCATACGAGTTATATTCATAGTAGTATGTCCTAGCATAGCTTCAGAATGATTATCCCCTGTAGTTTTATTAGTAGCACTTAGGCCGTCTATTAGTGCACGGTATTCGCTGTAAGTGTAAGTATTCCTGTCTATTGTATTATGTTCAAATTTCATAGTTAGCTAAACGATTTTCTTTCTCAAACTGACTATAGATATAATTGATGTATGCATAATCTGTATTGATATATTGCTATTTGTCTTTGCGGATAAGCCAAATAGCTATGAGTATAAAGCCTAATCCTATTAGCTGGTTCAAACTAATAGTCTCATTAGCCAAAAACCCCCAAAACAAAGCCACTATAGGGATAAGATAAGTGACTGATGTAGCAAATACTGTGTTGGTTTGCTGTATGAGTCTGTTGAACATTACGAGGCTTAGTGAAGTGCCTACTATTGCTAAAACAACTATAGCTACTAGTGATTTGACATCTTGCTCTTGATCCCAACTTACGTCAAAACCTAAATATAACATAACACCAATACCTATAATTGCAATAATAGCCAATGGCAAAGCGGCTACTAGTCTTGGTGGGTAATCATTGAGCTTTTGCTTAATGATATTTACATTTATTCCGTAGCAAACAACTGCTAATATGGCAAGCGAAGTATATTTAACATCAAAGTTTAACTCTTTGCCGACTATTAGGAAAAAAGCTCCAAGTAGACCCATTATTACACCATACACTTTGAGTTTATTAAACTTCACCCCTACGAATACAACAGCAACTAACAGTGCGAATAATGGAGTAAGTCCGTTTATAGCACCAGCTAGAGAACTAGATATTTTAGTTTGTGCGGCAGTGAAAAGAAATGCTGGAATAGCACTGCCAAGTATGCCACTGATTGCAAAATACTTAAAATCTACTGGTTTAATAACAACTTTACGCCATTTTACAAAAGGGAATAGGGCTATACCAGCAAAAGAAATACGCATCGCTGCGACTTGATAGCTAGAGAAATGCTCCAATCCTTCTTTCATCAAGATAAATGAGCTCCCCCAAATTATAGCCAAAATGCCAAGAAATATATACGGGTTTACTGGCTTATTATTTTCCATTTTGTACTTTATACAAGCGGCAAATGTAGTTACTTTACTTGCTTATTAATTCCTGATATTGAGTGGTATCTAACTGGAAATAGGAAGAGTTTAATTGTGAGATGGGCATTATTTCCCATTTTCTAAGAATGTACTTATTGCTATTTAGATTCTGATTGTTTTCTTGGTAATAGTCGTCATATGTAGCTAGGTTCACTGTGTTTTTATTTCCAGCTATGGAATAGATCAGCATAGATTTATTTAGTCTCAAGATTGAAGGCAGATAAATTATTAATGAGAATTCTTATATATATATGTTTCTATTTTCAGTAATTTTTCCTACATTTACAACATTAACTTTTTTCTGAGTAATATTTTACTTGCTCAGAGATTAATTAACCTAACCTTAGTAGAGGCTCAGATTAATTCTGAGCCTCGTTTAATTTACAGCTCCAAACGAATACAAAATCAGCCACTAAATCACCAGATTCATTTTCCGCTTTGACTGCTAACTCTATTGTATCTCCTTCCGTGTTAACCAACATATTTTTTACGAATGTATCTACGCTGTTGCCCTCTTTACAAGAAAAAGTAATTTTACCAACGGCTTTTTTATGATAGTTGGCACGCACCTGCAACAGAAGCATAGAGAATCTAGCATCTCTATTTATATACTGAAAAAGTAATAACCCAGTGGCTAATTCTGCAGCCATCTGCATAGCTGCAAAATACATCGATTTAAAAGGATTTTGATTAATCCAACGATGCTGCAAAGTAGTGGTAGAACCGTTATCGTCTATTTCTTTTAGTTTCACCCCGGCTAGGAATGCCAGAGGCAGCTTCTGTAGAAGGAATAACCAAAAGAAGGATCCTGTAGCCTTTTTTCTAAATGCTTGCTTACTCATATCATAAATCTAGTTCGTCAGCTTCATCAGCAGACAGGTTTAACTCTTCTCTGGCTCTCGTTTTTAAAGGTCTAAAGTAGATTAGAAGCACTCCGATCATGAGAGCATAAAGTAGCAGATTTGTTCTTCCGGTTACGTAGAACGCTATAGCTGCAAAAAATGTAGACCCTTCTAATGCAGCCCAAATAAGAATATTGAAAGATTTATAGGCTTCTAGCTTATCTACTAGTGTACTTTCTTTTGTTACTGCTTTTATTTTTCCTCTTCCTATATAATAAGCCGCCGCAAAAGTTACGACACCTAGGACCGGGACTAGTAGCTCTAATATATTCATCCCATCTTCTGAGGAGACTACTTCATTGGCTTGCGTTTTAAGAGTGTATAGGATACCTACTACTATGCAAGTTCCCAAGCAAATCGCGATATGAATGATAGATAATTGCTTAAAAACTGCTGCTGGTTTCATATTTATAATAAACTTATTTGATCTCCTGCAGTAAATGAATCTTTGTCTTCTTTCTTTTTATCTGACGAAGGTAACGGAGGTACTACCTCATCTGACACTTCTTTGAGTTCGGGTTCTTGCTCTTTGTCTTTTTTGGCTATCACTTTTTTGGCAATAGGCGGCCTAGCCTGAGCAGGATTTTCCTCGGAAGTCTCCGTACTTAATTCAACCATTTCACTTTCTTCATCTGGAGCTTTTACTGTTTTTACTTCGTCGCTGTCATCATTAGTTGGTGGCTCATTGTCATCTGGGTCATCACCGTCCTCATTTTCTCGAGCGGGAGGAGGTAGTAGTTTTGCTTTCACAAATTCCTTTCCGCACAGTTTATTTCCTATGCTCTTCCAGCCTTTTACATCTATGAATCCCTCTAGATTTATCTCTTCTACTTTCTTATCACCAGTTTTACTTTTAGTAGTAAGTTCTATGATAGGAGTCGAGTGCGTAGCGACTAGTATCATCTTACTTCCCCATCCTTCGGTGATGAATGAGAACTTCTTGTCTGTGGAAGCAGTTTCTATATTAAATCGTTTTACACAGTAGTTTTTGCCATTACCATCATAATGTAGCACAGATATCACTTTATTGGGATCAAATTTTTCTATTATTTTTATT
>JBDNFQ010000295.1:0-12364 GCA_041689715.1 Bacteroidia bacterium | reverse complement strand
TGCATCGCTTACTAAGAATGCATACCAGTTTGAGATGCCAGTTGCTAACTTTACAAGTGTAGGAGAGTGTAACTTTGTAGACGTAGAGTTTACAAGTACATCTACTATCGCAAATGAAGCAAATATGGGTTACTCTTGGAACTTTGCAGGAAGCGGTATTTCTAGAATTAAAAACCCGTTATATGCATTTGCTACACCAGGAACTAAGACCGTTATATTAACAGCTACATCAGAGTTTGGATGTGCCAATAGCACTACTAAAACTATAGTATTGAATGAGTCTCCAGAGGCTGATTTTAGTTGGGATGCAGCGTGTAACCTTACACCTATCAACTTTACATTTACAGGATCAGTACCAAACGGAGGAAGTAATTCTTCTTATTCTTGGGACTTTGCTGGACAAGCAACAGCTGGACAGCCAGCACCAAGTTACTTATTCAGTAAAGTAGGAGCTAAGGAAGTTACTTTAACAGTAGCAGACCTTAACGGATGTTCAAGTTCGATCACAAAAGAAGTAAACGTGGTACTACAAGCAGTAGCAGGTTTCTCAGCTAAAGGATTTGAAGCAACAGATGTATGTGAAGGAGACAAAGCAGTATTTACAAATACTTCAACAGTAGCAGCAGGTAACTTAAGCTATTCTTGGAACTTTGGTGACAATACACCAGTAAGTACAGACCACTCACCTACTCACACCTATACTTCTCCAGGTGTATATAGCGTAACGCTAAATGCATTAGTAGCAGGAGGATGTTCAGATGATATCACTGTTCAAGTAGAAGTAAACGAAGCACCAGATGCATCATTTACAGTTACTAGAGAAGGAAGAACTATCAAATTAGATGGTCCAGCAGGAAATGATAAGTACAGATGGACATTTGGAGATGGAGCAAGAGACATCACAGAAGATCCAACGTATACTTATAATAACATAGACAATGGAACATTCGAAGTATGTTTAGCTACAGAAAAAGGAGTATGTAAAAGCAGAGAGTGCGAGGATGTAACAATCAACCTAGCAGGAATCTCAGAACTTACTCAGAACAATGATATGATCAACGTATATCCAAACCCATCAAACGGCAAATTCAATGTAACAGTTGAAAATGCAGGAGATGTAGTGATAGTAGTAGGCGATATCCTTGGGAATGTACTAAACGTAGAAGTAAGAGATAACCTAAACGGAACATACAATGTAGATATGTCAGCAGTAGCTAACGGAGTATACTTTGTACAAGTGAAGAACGGAGATTTCTATGCGACTAAGAGAATTACAGTATCTAAGTAATTAGATAAGTAATAAGCATATAAAAAAGCCCGCTTACCATAAGGTAAGCGGGCTTTTTATTTGTATAAATTTGAAGCAATGATAGACACACATGCACATCTGTATGCAGATGCATTTGAAGGTGAAATAGACGAAGTAATTTTAAGGGCCAAAGCCGCTGGAGTTACCAAAGTATTCTTGCCGAATATAGATACAGATAGTATAGCAGGATTGAACACCTTAGTGGAACTAGATAGAACTTTTTTTTATAGGATGATGGGTCTGCATCCCTGCTCTGTAGATAGGGATTATGAAATACAACTAGAAAGAATAAAGCAAGAATTAGACACAAATACAACCATAGCAGTGGGCGAGATAGGTATAGATCTATATTGGGATAAAACGAAGCGGGAGTTACAAGAAAAAGCATTTCTAACACAATGCGAATGGGCACTAGAAAAGAAGCTGCCAATAGTAATACACTCTAGAGAATCTACTCAACTTATACTAGATATACTAAAGGCTAATTTCAACGGTAAGCTATCCGGAGTGTTCCACTGTTTTGTAGGAAGTGCAGAAGAGGCTAAGGAAATAGTAGAAATGGGTTACCACATAGGCATTGGAGGCGTAGTTACGTTCAAGAATAGTGATTTACGAAATCATTTATTTAATGCACCTCTAGATCGGATCATTATGGAGACCGATTCACCATACCTGGCACCCGTACCCTATAGAGGTAAAAGAAATGAAAGTGCCTATATAATGGAGGTGGCATCGGAACTTGCACGCATATATTCTACGTCTATAGAAGAGATAAGTAAGATTACCACAGCAAATGCATTGGACTTATTTAAAATATAACTTAATTTGTAGCCAATTGGAGAGGTGCTAGAGCGGCCGATTAGGTACGCTTGGAAAGCGTATGTACCCCACAAGGGTACCGAGGGTTCGAATCCCTCTCTCTCCGCATTTTATAGAGTAATAATGAAATCAAAAGCTTTCTTAGTAATGTTACTTTTTATCATATGGTCTTTGGGCTCAAGCTGGTATTACGTTTGTAAGATCAAGGAGCAGTGTCCTGGTGCACTAGAGTATGAATTACTAAGCAAAGAGGGGTTGACTTTTAAATATGGTGATAGCCAACCTATTTTGTCTGCTAGTTTTGATATGTACAAAAATGATTTGTTATCAAAATTAGATTCAAACAACCTATTGGCTATAGTAGGATTGTATGACCCAAGTGAAGTAAACGTATCTAGTTTTGAAAATCTGGGATTAGCTCGAGCTATGGCTGTACAAAGCTTATTCTCAGAATTAGACCAAAGTAGATTCACTGTAAGTTCCAAGCAGTTGCAAATAGAAGATTTAGGTGAGAATATTGATGCAGTAGATTTTAATGTTCTTACTAAAAATAACTTTGTGCAGGAAACCCAATTTGGGGCTATTGTGTATTTTGAGAATGAGAAGATTAGTCTAAAGTTAGATGCATTTTTAACCTACCTTGCCATAGAAAATCCGAATAGAAGTATAGATTTAGTTGGCCATTGGGATAATAGTGAAACCTCAGCGGTTAACTTTTCTAAAGCATTAGATCAAGCTAATACAATTGTAAAACTCCTCGAAGCTAAGGGTTTAGAGAAACAAAATTTAAATCCTACCTCTAAAGGAGAAATAGAACCAATAGCAGACAATAATACTGTAGAGGGTAGAGCAAAGAATAGAAGGGTAGAAATAATATTAAATGAACAAGAGATATATGAATACTGAGAAATTTTTTGAAGGACCAGGGGCATCTAATATGTCAACGTACGTTGCAGAAATAGCTATTATCTTATTAGGGGCATTTGTTCTTGGCTACTTACTTAGAAGCTTATTAAGTGGGTCACTTAAATCTAAATTATCTGATTTAGAAAGTGAGAATTCTGTCCTTAGGTCAAAGAGTAAACCTGAGATTAAACAACCAGAGGCAATGGCAATCAGTCTAGAGGTAGAGGCGAAGCTAAAAGACCAAAAAAGAGAAATAGAGGATTTGAATACTCGATTATCAGAATGTTATGCTAAGAGAATAAATGTAGAGAATACATTGAGTACTCTTCAGAAGGAGATTGAAAAATCAAATAAAGAGCCTGTTGTACAAATAGCAGAGGAAACACCTGCTGATGCGGCCACGGCCAAAACTTCTGAAATAATAAGCACAAGCATTGGCGGTCAAATAGATGATCTTAAGAAAATAGAAGGAATAGGTCCAAAGATTGAAGAGCTTTTGAACACGGATGGAATATATACTTACAAGCAAGTGATAGATTCATCTGTGGAAAGAATAAAAGGCATATTAATAGCAGCAGGTCCTAACTATGCAGTACATGATCCTAGCACCTGGGGTGAGCAAGCATCATTAGCCTATAGTGGAAGCTGGGAAAAATTAAATACTTTACAAGAAGAGTTGAAAGGCGGGAAAAGAAAAGGCTAACTAGTTATCTTATTTATTATGGAGGTAGTACTGTGACCTTCTAAGAATGGGATCACCACAACTTGACCACCGTTATCTTGCACTTCTGATGCACCCACTATAGTATCTATGGTATAATCTCCTCCTTTTACTAAGACATTTGGCCTTACTTCTATGATAAGTTCTAGCGGAGTTTGTTCGCTAAATAGTATTACGGCATCTACAAATACAAGTGAAGCCAGTTTCATAGCTCTGGTCTCTTCATCTATAATAGGGCGAGAGGGTCCTTTTAAGACACTCACAGACTTATCTGTATTCACAGCCACAATTAGCCTATCTCCTAGGTCCGCAGCCTTGGTAAGGTAGTCTATATGTCCGAGGTGCAAAATATCAAAACACCCATTAGTAAATACCACCTTCTCATTATGCAAATGCCAACTATTTACTTGTTTAGCAAGTGCTGTATTAGTGCTAAAGATTTTGTCTTTAATTAGTTGATTCCAAATCATTTTTCTTGATTCTATTAGATTTTATTACGAAGTATAGCACAGAATAAATACCGATGATAAAAATCAGGAGTATTTGAAGTGAGTGTGTAAGTATGGCAAATGACTTGCCTACTAATGGCTCAATAGCATAAAGAGCCAAACCTGCAGGCACCATAGCCTCGTATGTGCCTAGCCCACCAGGAATAGGCACTATCATAGCAGCTGTGCCAAAGAGCAAAACCGTAAGTCCGGCGGATAACCCTAAGTGAGCCGTTCCCTCCAAAGCAAAAAATATGAAGTAGGACATCAGAAAGTACATTACCCAAATAAAAAGGCTATAGAAAAGGAAAAGGCCATTTTGCTTTAGTTGAAAAATAGTTTTGACCCCGTCTAGCAGCCCTTCTATAAAAGTTTTTAGTTTATTGATAATAGGGAGTCTATAGATTAAATCTCGTTTCTTGTAGGCTAAAAATCCTAGTCCTAAAAATGCAATGCCCACAAATCCGTAGATTAGTATTTTAGTGCTATCTACATCTTGGAAAGCAGTGGTGAAGAAATCTGCAATCACATTGAATTGTATAACGAATATTACAATACCAATAATCAGAGTAAAGATGAGATCTACCACACGCTCTACTAAGACTGTGCCTACTAGTTTATTAAAAGGAATTTTTTCGAGTTTACTTAGAACAGCAGGTCGAGCAACTTCTCCTGCTCGTGGCACACCCATATTTACCAGGTAACCTATAATGACAGCGTGAAAACTATTGGCAACGGAAGCTTTATAACCTAAGGGTTGTAATAGAATATTCCACCGTAAGGCACGAGCTAAGTGACTCAAAACACCACATACAATAGCTACGAGAATCCACTTAATTTCTGCAGTTTTTATTTGTTCCCAGATATCTTCTGGATTATTTTGTAGAATAGCAAAATAGAAAATAACCGCTCCTAGCAGTAAAAAGACTACGGTGTTTAGTATGGTTTTGACAGTCTTATTCAACTATTGCTATATTATTTTTATCAGGGAATACCAATGAAGGAACAAACTTTTTTGCTTCTTCAAACTCCATCATGGCAAAAGAGATAATAATCACAATATCTCCTTTGGCAGCTTTGCGTGCAGCAGCACCATTGAGGCAAACCATTCCTTCACCTCGCTCCCCTGCAATAGCATAAGTCTCTAGTCGCTCCCCATTGTTATTATTTACTACGAGCACTTTTTCTCCTTCTATCAGATTTGCGGCATCCATTAGATTTTCATCTATAGTTATACTGCCTACATAGTCTAGTTCAGTTTGAGTAATCTTAGCCCTGTGTATTTTAGATTTTAATACTTCTATAAACATATCAATATATGAGACGACAAAGGTATGTTTATTGTCGCAATTTCATACCGATGTAAATCGTATTGAATGTCTGATAAACTTAAGATATTCTTTTACAATTAGTGTTAAGTTTAGCAAGTATGAAACTTGCCTGCATATGTCTCAAACAGTATTTTTTGAGCCCTAGGGTTATTTTGGACACAAGCAGAAATAAGTTCCTGTTCATTTAGCAAATTGTCCTCTTTACTCGGTATGTAGTACAATAGGTTGCACACTTAGATTATTATTCTTTAGATAAACTAAAAAAAAGCGTGCTTCAGCAATATTATACCTAAACTAAACCACAATTTGGGTGTTTGTGGGCTACTAGATGTACAGCTATATAGCCATTTGTTTATCTGAAAAGCAAGGAGAAAAATTGACTTACGTTGGCCACTTGGTGTATTTTTATTTTGTAGTCTTTCGTTCTCACGTCTAGCTGGTCAGATATCACGAAGTCTTTGAAACCTATTTTTTCAGCTTCCTTTAGGCGTTGGTCTATCCTATTCACTCCTCTTATCTCACCGCTTAACCCTATTTCCCCAGCAAATACCATTTTATTATTTAAAGCTAAATTTTCGAAAGAAGAAATAAGAGAAGCGGCTATGCCTAAGTCAGTAGCGGGGTCATTTATCTTTAGGCCTCCAGCTATATTTACAAACACATCTTGAGTAGACAGTTTGTACCCGCATCGCTTTTCAAGAACAGCGAGTAGCATATTGAGTCGCTTTATATCATATCCATTGGTGTTGCGTTGCGGGTTTCCAAATACAGCGGTACTCACTAGTGCTTGTGTTTCTATGAGCAGACTTCTGTTTCCTTCGAGTGATGCTACTACACTCACACCAGACAAGTTTTCACTTCGTTGGTTAATGAGTATTTCACTAGGGTTATCTATTTCTCGCATACCCTCAGATGTCATTTCATAAATGCCTAATTCCTGAGAACTGCCAAATCTATTTTTAAGCGTCCGCAGTATTCTATAACTATTTTGAGTCTCGCCCTCAAATTGCAGCACAGTATCTACCATATGCTCAAGTAGTTTTGGGCCAGCTAGTTGTCCTTCTTTGGTAATGTGTCCTACAAGTATTATTGGGACCTCATTCTGCTTTGCGTATTGTATGAGCAGCGAGCTGCTTTCTCTTATTTGTGAGATGGTACCCGGGGTAGAGTCTAGGTACTTGCTAAACATGGTTTGAATGGAGTCTATAATTACAAAAGAGGGTTTGGTTTCCTTTAGTCGTTTAATGATGTTTTCTACACAGGTCTCATTTAGCAGCAGGCAGTCTTCATTGGTTATACCTATTCTATCTGCACGCATTTTTATTTGGTTAAGGCTTTCTTCTCCACTTACATATAGAACAGTTTTATTCATACGCAGAGCAGACTGAAGGAGCAGAGTAGATTTACCTATACCAGGTTCGCCGCCAAGTAATATTACTGAACCGGGGACTATACCGCCGCCTAAAACTCTATTTAGCTCTATGCCGGGTGCTTTCAGTCTTTTAAGTTCTATTGAGTCTACGCTATTTACAGCAGTTACCACTCCGTCTATATCATTCAAATTCATCATAGCAGCTTTTGGTTTTTCTACTATCTCTTCTAGTACCGTGTTAAATTCGCCACACGCTACACATTTGCCCATCATTTTGGCATAGTTACTACCGCAATTTGAGCAGATATATACTGTTTTTGTTTTAGCCATTTGTAAAAATTATTCCCTTTGGTAAAGCGAAAGTGGTTGTTTTTATAGTCAATTAAAAATTATATACTGCATAGGTTCATTTTCGAGTTAGAAAATAAAACCAGAGATAAAAATAGAAATAGTAAATAGAATGGTCGCCCAGACTTAAAATTTTCTATTTTTGTCCGCAATACGAAAAAAGACTTAAAAATAAAATGAAAAAAATCACATCAATTTTAATGTTATTCTGTTTAATGACATTGAGTGTTCAGACAGTATCCGCTCAAGGAGATAGCTCTTCTATAGACGGCGACGCAATGGTAGATTCAACTGCTGAGGCAACAACTGCCGCAGTAGAAGCAACCACAGAACTAGAGGAAAAAGCAGAACCTACAGGCTTACAAGTTCTTAAAAATAAATTTATCGAAGGTGGCCCAGGATTTATGTCTTTACCACTTATATGTCTTATCCTAGGATTGGCAATAGCTATAGAGAGAATCATCTCTTTATTCTGGATGAGTATCAATACAGAAAAATTCGTTGCTCAAATCAATGATGAAGTATCTGCTGGTAACATAGAAGGAGCTAAGGAAGTTTGTAGAAATACAAGAGGACCAGTAGCAAGTATATTCTATCAAGGTTTAGACAGGGCGGATCAAGGCTCTATAGACGTAGTAGAAAAATCAGTAGTGAGCTACGGCTCAGTACAGATGGGCCAGCTAGAGAAAGGTTTAGTTTGGTTATCTCTATTCATCGCACTAGCTCCAATGCTTGGTTTCATGGGTACAGTAATAGGTATGATCGAGGCGTTTGATGCGATTAAAGCAGCTGGAGATATTTCTCCAAGTGTAGTTGCTGACGGTATCTCTGTAGCTCTTCTTACTACAGTAGCTGGGCTTATAGTTGCTATTATCCTTCAAGTATTTTATAACTTTATCACTTCTAAAATAGATGGTATAGTAAATAATATGGAAGACGCTTCTATCTCATTAGTAGATATCTTAGTTAAAAACAAAGTTATAAAGGCATAATGGGTAAAACAGGAAGAATAATATACTACTCTATAGTGATACTATTAATAATCATCTTTGTGATGGTATTATTGGGCGACGAGCTGGCAGGTAGTGGAATGGGACTAGGCATAGGTATAGCCCTGTCTGTCATTGCAATTTTGGCAATTTTGGCATCATCGGTGATGTACTTAGTAGATAATCCAAAGAGTGCTATTAGCATACTTGTAGGTATAGGAGTGTTTTTAGTAGTGGGAGTGATAAGCTATGTTTTAGCTCCAGGAACTATTACCGAACATCACCTAGATTATGGAGTAGAGTCAGTAGGCAAGTCTAAGCTAGTAGATACAGGAATCTATGTCACTATATTTTTGAGTATTGTAGCCGTAGTTTCTATATTGGCTTCAGAAGCAGTATCCTTATTTAAGAACTAAAGAGTATGGCAACAAGAAAAAGAGATATTCCTGAAATTAATGCTGGTTCGATGGCAGATATCGCCTTCTTGTTACTCGTGTTTTTCTTGGTAACCACTACTATGGATATACCAAATGGATTACAAGTCGCACTGCCACCTATATCTGAAGAACCACCAGAAGATAGTAAACAGAAAAAACGTGAGGTTTTAGAAGTGCTTGTAAATGCATCTGATCAACTACTAGTAGAAGGTGCTCCTTTGACGATAGATAAGCTAATGCAAAAAACGGTTGACCACTTGACTAATGAAGGAGTTAATCCTACATTATCTACTACATCTACTAAGGCCATAGTTTCGCTAAAGAATGATAGAGGAACATCTTATGACATGTATGTGCAAGTATATAATGAACTTACGGCAGCGTATAATAAGGTGAGAGATGATTATTCTATGCAGGAGTATGGCAAGATATATACCAAGCTAGATCCAGAAAGAGATGAAGAAAAGATAAAAATGGTAAAGAAAAAATACCCTAAAAAGTTATCTGAAGCAGAACCAGTAAGTTTAGGAGGAGGTAAGTAATGGCAAAATTTAAAAAAGACGGCGGAAGAGCCACACCAGCTATCAATACATCAGCACTACCTGATATTGTATTTATGCTTTTATTCTTTTTCATGGTTGCTACCAAAATGAGGGATAAGGAAATGAAGGTGAAAACCAAATTACCTAGTGCATCTGAGGTAGAAAAGTTAGAGAAAAAATCTAGACTACATTATATATTCGTAGGTCCACCCATTAACCTTGTTTATGGTACTACGCCACGTGTACAATTAAATGATGCCTTTGCTAGCATAGATGATATACAAGAGTATATCACTATAGAGAATAGTAAGAAAGATGAGGCCGAAGTGCCTTATATGACAACTTCTCTGAAAGCGGATATAACAGTAAAAATGGGTGTAATTACAGATATAAAACAAGAGCTGAGAAAGGTAAATGCCCTAAAGCTTAGTTATACTGCAGCTAAAGTGCCAAGAAAAGACTAATTTTATTTTAAAATACATAATAAAAAGGAGAGCAATTGCTCTCCTTTCTTGTTTAAAAGTATATAAGAATACTACTTTGCGATACTATTGGCTACATCATTAGCATATATTAAATCTCCTATAGAGAATGAGCTTAAAATCTTTGAAGATAAGTTTAAGGATAGTGTAAAAAGCAAAGTGCCTTTGCTGGATACGATTATGAACTATATCGTAAAGAGAAAAGGCAAGCAAATGAGGCCACTCCTGGTACTACACTGTGCTAAACTCTTTGGAGAGGTAAATGAGACAACGTATAGAGGTGCGGCTCTTGTAGAACTGCTACATACAGCAACACTAGTACATGACGATGTGGTAGACGAATCTAATATGCGTAGAGGATTCTTCTCTATCAATGCACTTTGGAAAAACAAAGTAGCTGTACTAGTGGGAGATTACTTGCTTTCTAAAGGCCTACTTCTTTCTTTAAAAAACAAGGATTTTAAGGCATTGGAAATATTATCATCTGCCGTAGAGCAAATGAGTGAAGGTGAGTTGCTGCAGATGGAGAAAGCCCGTAGACTGGATATTACCAAAGAAGTTTATTTTGATATAATAACGAAAAAAACTGCATCATTGCTAGCCAGTTGCTGCGGTATAGGTGCTAATAGCGTAGGAGTAAGCGAGGAAGTATTAGAAGACGTGATAGCTATGGGAGAGGCGGTAGGGATAGCGTTTCAGATAAAGGATGACCTGTTTGACTATGGAGATAACAAAATAGGGAAGCCTACAGGGATAGACATAATCGAAAAAAAGATGACGTTACCACTCATTTATGCATTGAATGTGGCAGATAAAGGGGAACGAAGAAAGATCATCAAGATCATCAAAAATTCTAAAAAATCGAAGGCTGATATCCAAGAGGTTATCCAGTTTGTGAAAACAAAGGGAGGCATAGAGTATGCTCAAACTAGGATGCTGGAGTATAAGAAAAAGGCTGAAGATTTACTCAATTCTATACCTACGGAGTCATCTACAGAATACCTAAAAGCTCTTATCGATTATGTAATCGAAAGAAAAAAGTAGTTTTAGACACTAAACTAAATAGGGTTACACAAAACTTAGGATAGGGTCCGTTTAGTGGGATGCATTTTCTTTTAGGAATTTCTAACTCGTTTATTGGGTTAAGCCCAAAACATCAAGGCCCTGCTCAAATACCACATCTACAGGGATATTGGCTTTGCTCAATCGATCTAAGTCTGCTTGTAGAGCAGCTCCTACATTCCCATCTTTTTGCATTAGGGCTATTACTCCCGCTTTATCTCCATCCCCTTGTAGTTGCAGTATTTTAGCAGAAAGCCCAGCAATAGCCGTCTTCATATTTTCCATATTTACAGCATATGTACCATCGTCGCGTCTAGTAAAAGCATTCTGCTGTTCGAAGTAATTGAAACGAAGCATATTGGCCTGACCGTGTGCACTGCTCGCCCCAAAACGTACTGAGCGAAAAATGCCTGCCAAGAATGTTACGTAGTAGTCCATCAGTTCGCCTTCTTCTAGCACTCCCTGCTCTTTTAGTTGAGTCACCATATATAAACCTAAGATATCTGCTTTCCCTTCTTCTAATGCACTAAATTTTTCTCCTAGGGCTTCTCGTACCATTCCTTTTCCATTGATAGTTTGTTTTATCCCTAGTCCGTGTGCTACCTCATGAAACATGGTATTGCTAAAAAAAGCATTGAAGGTAATGTGCTTGCGTTGAGCTTTGTCTATAAGCACCTCAGATATAGGAAGCAGAATATGGTCAAACTTAGCCTGCATTGCATTCTTTAACTGACTACGACGTGTTCCGTATTTCACTTGTAATTCTTCGTCATTTGGCAGATTTACAGCTATGGTTTTACTACCCGCATTACAATCTCCAGCATAAAAAATGACATCATATGCATTAAGCTGAGCAGCGTCACTGTTTGGTGTTTCGGCCTTGTACTTAGCATCTACAGGCAAGTTGGCTTGCAACTGTGGCAAGTAGCTTATGTACTTTTCTAGTTTTTTACTCCATGTCTTATCCTTCACAAGGATATACGCTTCATAGGCAGTACGGTAGTTGTATAGCTGGTCTTCATAATGCTCCGTAGGCCCTATTATGATATCAAGCGTATTGTTTTTCATATTGATCCACGCTATATCACTGGCATCGTATTCATTACTTAGTAGGGCTTTGGCACGAAGCTCTAAGTAGTTTTTTAGTTCTGCATCTTCACATAGTTCTGCAGCTAGCATTAAATGGCCAGAAGCCACTTCTAGTTCTTCTCTGAAAAACTCATTATAGGGTATAGTATATATCTTTCCTGCCTCGTCTCTGCGTACCATCGAATATTGACCTTTTTCATCTTGCAGACCAAGTTCTTCAAATTCACCCTTTGTGATGTCATGCGGGTAGATATTAGAACCTGCGGGTTTAGTTTCTACATTATCTAGAAAAGGAGCATTGTCGTTTAACCTATCCCAAGGACCATAATTTACCATAGCAAAATCTCTTAGCTTAGGATCTGCTATAGAGGCTAAAAGCTGTTCGCGATCTCCGTAAGCTTGCTTCCAAAATAAGTCATTCATTATTTCTGCAGCTGCAAATAGATGTGGGAGCATTTGAGTCTCAGAT
>JBDNFQ010000294.1:0-9885 GCA_041689715.1 Bacteroidia bacterium | reverse complement strand
CCATCTCAGATGACTACGTTAAAGACATAGAAACCATATTAAATAGTAGACCCAGAAAACGCTATAACTATGAAACTCCTATATTTGTAATGAACCAATTATTATTTAAACATAATGTTGCGTTTGTAACTTGAATGTGGCAATAAATATATTTTGTATAGTTAAAACTCAAATTATATTTGCACCCCTTTTAGCAGGGAGCTTAGCTCAGTTGGTTTAGAGCATCTGCCTTACAAGCAGAGGGTCGTTGGTTCGAATCCAACAGTTCCCACTTTAATTAGCCTCGCATTTGTGGGGCTTTTTTGTGTAAATTTATACCTTCAATTTAAAAAAAATTATTTACTAGACACACCATTGTGTGCTGTTGATTCGTTTTACTGTTAAGGGGGCATATTTATACATTCATTTGCCTTTCTGTACAACACGTGAAACGATTTTTAAAAATAGCAGCGGTTATCTCCATTCTATTGACACTAGTCATAGGAGGAGTAGTCTATTATTTCTATACCAACATAAAACCAATTCTAGTGCGTGAAATCAATAAATCACTCGCCGTGGAAGTAAAAGTAGGAAATATTACAGTATCTGGCATAAGAGACTTCCCTAACCTTGGCATTCGATTTACCGATGTAAGTATTGCCGAAAGCACTCCGTACTACAAGAAGTATTTACTCGAAGCCAAAGAGCTGAACCTCTTCGTAGACATTATGAAACTATACAAGGGCGAGTATCTCATAGATGGAATTACAATAAGAAATGGAGCTATACGAGCGGCAGATCTCAATAAAACCACAAACTACGAAATCACTAAACCAAGCTCAGATACTAGCTCTGGAGGGGTCAGTTTTGAAATAAAAACCCTTAAACTAATAAACTGCGATATAGCTTATGAGCATACGCCATCCCAGTTTAAAAGTAATGCCTACTCCCCAAGCACTACCCTAACTTTAAAATATGAAGAAAACAGCACTGTGATAAAGGTGAAAACCACACTTGACAATGCTTTTATAGCCTCATCAGATGATGTATACGTAGCTAGACGTAACTTAAAAATTAACACCGCAATAGATATTCTTACTGACAAGGAACAAATCATTATATCACAAAGTGACATAGCTATAGAGGCCATTAATCTAACCACCAAAGGCACGATAGGTTACGGCAACTCTTCCAATGTAGATATCACCTTTGCCAATGATAATACGACAGTACAATCACTTCTAAGTATTCTTCCAGCTAGTATTACTCAATCTTTAGATAGGATTAAGCTCGAAGGAAATGTAGAACTTGACGGCTATTTCAAAGGGAAAACTGAGGGTATTAATAGTCCTGCTTTTGGCTTTGACTACCAATTACACAACACGTCTCTTACCATAGTCGGAGAAAATATAACTCTAGAAGGTATAGATGCCTCTGGTAACCTACGGATGCCGAGCATAAGCAATACATCATCTGCATCTGCTACTTGTAAGCTGAATATGGCAAAAAGCGGCAAAAACACACTCACTGGAGACATGGCATTACAAAACTTTGAGCTGCCAGCCATACAATGGGAAGGTAAAACCAATTTAGACGTACAGTTTATCTTTGGACTGATAGAAAACAGTACTTTTCAGCCATCAGGGGGTACGCTAAAAACCGATGGTAAACTTGCTCTAACATATGATATTGATAAAGCACAGATAGAGCCCAACTCCCTGCGTTTCTCAGGTAAATTTTTAGTAGAGAATTTAAAGGGGAAACTTAGTAACCCCGCATTAGATGTTCAGAATATGAACATAGACATTAGTGCCGATGACGGAAAGTTAGTAGTGAACCAAGCAGACTTTGCCTACAATAATACTACAGGCATTCTACGTGGGTATATAGAAAATTATCAAAGTATGCTTAACGCAAACTCTGATGCTAGCGTGGAAGGAGAACTAAAGGTGAATAATCTAGTAGTGAATGAACTATATGGCACAGCTGACACTGCGAGTAGTCCTAAGTCCAGCAACGAACTCATCCCTATTAACTTAAAACTAGCTACAACACTTACAAATTTTAAGTATAATGATTTCTCGGCTAAGTCTATGACGGGCACTTTAATTTCTGATAAGGCAAATATCACAATGCCTAAATGCGAAATAGAAGCACTAGAAGGAAGGACACTCGCAGGAATCACCATAAGAAAATGGGGTGCTAATTATTTGCTCGATATTACTACTGAAATAGACAAAATCAACATTTCGCAACTCTTTAAGCAGTTTAATAATTTCGAGCAAAACGAGATTACCTCTGAGCACCTAAGCGGTACATTAAGCGGCTCTATACTAGCGAAGGTGATACTGGACCAGAATCTAGAACCCGTAATGCCAAAGCTATATGCAAAAGCCAATATTATCATAGAAAATGGAGCCCTTGTTGGCTACGAACCCCTCAAAGAACTTTCGTCATTTGTTAATATAAAAGACTTGGAGAACGTCAAGTTCAAGACTCTCAAAAACACCATTGAAATTTTTGACCAAACCATCTTTATACCGCGTATGATGATAGAAAACAACGCTATTAATCTAGAAATAGAGGGAACCCATACTTTCGAAAACTATATGAAATACAGTATGGGTATAAGTGTAGCTGAATTGCTCGCTACCAAGGCAAACTGGATAGCCAAAAAAGCTGAAAAAAGAATAGAAAAAAATACAAAAGGGGGTCTTACTGCATACGTTCTGATGGAAGGAACACCAGCAGATCTTAAAATTACATACGACAGAACGATTGTAAAAGAAAATGTAGCTGAAGAGCTAACCAAAGAAAAGAAAAAGTTTATTAAAGCCCTAAAAGGCGAAGGCACATTGGAAGAAGAAACTGTAGAAACTAAAAACTACGATGATGTGTGGGATGAGTAATCCTATAGGAGAAACAGCTCACTAGCTATATAGTCTGCAAATAGAAAACCATCTGCTCGAAGTCTTAAAACTCCATCTTTCATTTCTAACCAGTCCTTTTGCTGCCACTCCATTATTTGATTTTGGTTCGTAGCTGCAATATCATACTTATATCGCTCCTTTACTTCCGATAAGTTAACACCCCATTTAGTTCTCAAGCCAGTAAGTAGAGCTTCATTCACTATGTCTTTTGTGCTTAGTTCTTCGCTTTCGGAGACTGATTCACCTGCTTGTATTTTTAGAATATACTCTTTATTACTCCGCACATTCCAGTACCTACTCTTCCCATCAAAACTATGGGCAGAAGGTCCTATTCCTAGATATTTTACGTTCTGCCAGTAGGCGGTATTATGCTTAGAGTAGTTACCCTCTTTACAAAAATTAGACACTTCGTAGTGCTCCCACCCTGCTAACTTTATTTCTTCTAGCAATATTTCAAAATGGCGAGAAGCCTCATCATCATTGGGCTTCTTGTACTTCTTCTGCTCTACTAGCTTATTATAGGGCGTGTTTTCTTCTAATGTAAGACTATAGGCAGACAAATGATTTATGGGCATAGCCAAGGTCCGTTTCAAGGTCTGTCTCCATTCATGCTCTGTCAGCATTGGGATTCCATATATCAAGTCTACAGACATATCATAAAATCCAAGAGCCGCAGCAGAGTTAATTGCTTGCAGTGCTTGTTCCACGTTATGACTCCTATTCATCCAAGTTAAAGATGCGTCATTTAGGCTTTGTATGCCAATGCTCAGTCTATTTATTCCGCAGTTCTTTAGTCCTTCAAGATATTCTTCACTAAGGTTATCTGGATTGCATTCGAACGTGATTTCTGCGTTATCATTTACGGTATATTGAAAATACACTTCCTCCAAAATTTCGGAAATATTGTCTGCACTCAGCACACTTGGAGTACCTCCTCCAAAATAAATAGTTTTCACTTCTTCTTTCCCTATAAAACTCTTCCTCTCTTTTAGCTCTTTAATTAGCGAAGCAACAACTTCGTCTTTTTGCTGAAAAGAGACTGAAAAATGAAAATCACAGTAAAAGCAAGCTTTCTTGCAAAATGGGATATGTATGTATATTCCAGCCAATGGCTATAATAGTTGAGTGTAGATAATCGTTTACCTTTGTACGCTAAGCTTGTGCACAAAGTTATCCCAATTTCTATCTTAATACTTATGGCATTTTGGGCTAAGGGGCAGAGCTATACCTTAGCATTAGCTATAGACGGAAACACCACTTTTAGCAAAATTACAGATAGCCTAAGTGCAGAGGCTATTTTACTAACAGAGGTTACCCAATATAGAAAAAAAGGATACCTAGGAGCGACAGTAGATAGCTACACTGTACGTGAAGACACCTTCTACGCTACCTTAGAAAAAGGGAAAACATATAACTTTATCACCATACAAAACCACAACCTAACAGCAGGTTACCTAGCAAGCGGCAGTAATACTCTATCTTTATTTTCTTTCCTGACACTTCAAAAAATGATACTTAGCTCTTACGAAGAATCTGGATATCCTTTTGCTAAAATAGTGCTGACTAAAACTCAAATACAAGGCGATACGCTGGTAAGCAACTTGCAATTTGATCCATATATAAAGTTCGTATACGATACCATAGTACATCTAGGAAATTGCCAAATCTCTAGTAAGTATCTTAGTAAGTATTTAGATATACAAGAAGATAGGCCGTACAGTGAAACGAATGCTAAGCAACTCGATAAAAAGCTAAGAAACCTTCCCTTAGTGCAGCTAAAGAGTGCCTCTCGAATTTATTTCTACAGAGGTAAAGTAAGAGTAGTATTGACAGTGGATGACGTAATAACCGATAGAGTAGATGGCATAATAGGTATGGCACCAAACAGTGCAAATAGTGAAGACAACAGCCTACTCATTACTGGCGAACTTAACCTGGAACTGAACAACCTATTTAAAAGTGGAAAGCAACTAGAGCTGCATTGGCGTAATTATTTACAGAATTCTCAAAAACTCGACCTTGGAGTTACATATCCCTATTTATTTAATACTAAACTGGGTATCAATGGCGAGTTTAATCTGAATAAATTTGATACCATATTTGTCAATATAAAAAGTAAAATATCTTTCAGATACCAGCAAAAAGGCAATAATTACTTTCAGTTTTATTACCAAAACATGAATAGCAATCTTTTGTCCGTGGATACAAGTGCTGTGCGTGCTCAGAATAGAATACCAAATAATAATCCCTATAAAATAGCTAATTATGGAGTCGCCTTATTTCAAAGAGACTACGACTACCTGCCAAACCCACGTAAGGGCTATTTTGTGCTTGCAGATTTTTCTGTAGGGCAAAAAACAGTTATCCGAAATTCAGAAATCAATCAGGTGAAGTTTCTACATGACCAAACCAATAAATTTATTTCAATTTACGATACTCTAACACTACGCAGCACGCGACTGAACTTTTCATTAAGTACAGCTTTTTTTATACCTATTGGAAAACGAAGCACAATTCACCAAAAATTAGATTTGAATGCCTTGTTTGCAGAGCAAATATTTTTTAATGAACTAACTAACTTTGGCGGATACTCTACGCTTAGGGGGTTTGACGAAAATGAGCTTTTTGCTAGCAAAGCTTTGAGCTATACCATTGAATACCGTTATTTCATTGGACAAAACAGCCATGTAGGCCTTTTTGCAAATGCCGCGGCATTAGAAAACACCATACAAAGTGAGAAGCTCATATATGACATCCCATTTGGTTTTGGGGCAATAGCAAATATAGAAGTAGGCAAGGGTATACTAAACTTAGCTTATGCACTTGGTAGCCAACAAGGTAATCCTCTGCAACTAAGTAAGGCTAAGTTTCATTTTGGCGTTGTTAATTATTTCTAGAATTTTGTCCACCTTTGCAGTCTATTGATTCTTCAAATATCAGAACATATAATAGCCAGAGAGCAGTCTCCGCTCATTATTCGCATTTTGCTTCTGCTCACTCTGTTATGTATTGTTTTCTTGTATGCAATCAATAGAAACTGGATCACATCTATGGTGCAGCTAGCAATTCTGCCATTTCAGCGATTTGCCTGGCAAAGCGAAAAATTTATGACAGACAATATATTTAGATTGAGTTCAATTCTTTCTCTGAGCATATTTGCCTCCATTGCTATTAGCAGCTATCAGATAGGAAATTCTACATTAGAAAATTACAACTCTGCCATCACGCTATTATTGGTTTTTTCTGCGATTATTATCTTGTCCCTTGCCAAGTTTATGTCCAATTATTTCTACTTTAGAATACACAAAGATGACGAAACCGCCAATCTTATTGTTGATTTTCAATACAGTATCAATCAATGGTTTGCACTCCTGCTTGGAACACTTCTAATAGTTGATGTGTTTTACTTTAGATTGCATAGTACTATATATGAGGCAACACTAATAATAGCGGGATTGTATTTCTTGGTGAAATTATTCGGAACCATTCTAGTGCTCCAAAACAACTTTAAATATTCTATTCTTACAGTTTTTGTTTACCTTTGCACTTTCGAAATTGTACCTGCATTGATAACTGTAAAGGTTCTATTCGTTAACAGCTAAGGAGGTAATATTGAGTGTAAAAAATATTCTAATTTCGCAACCACATCCGGGTGGTAAAAAAACGGTTTATGACTCGTTAACGGAAAAACACGGTGTGACCGTCGATTTTCATCCGTTTATTGAGGTTGTAGGTGTGCCTGCCAGAGAGCTACGCAAGCAGAAGCTTAGAATCCTCGACCATACGGCTGTCATATTCAACTCAAGAAATGCAATTGATCATTTTTTTAGAATAGTAGAAGAAATGAAGGTAGAAATACCCGCTAGTATGAAATATTTTTGTACTAACGAAGGTGTTTCTCTTTACATCCAAAAATATACGCAACTTCGTAAAAGAAAAATGTTCGTGGGTAAAGGCACAGAATCCTCTTTTCTTGAACTGCTGAAAAAACATAAAACCCTCGATTATTTATTTCCTTGTTCTAATATCAGAACAGAGACTATTCCAAATTATATGGAAGAGATGAATATTAAATTCACCGAGGCTATAATGTACAACACAGTAAATTCTGACCTATCTGGTTTAGCTAGCGTATACTATGATATCTTAGTATTCTTTAGTCCACAAGGAATTGCCTCTTTGTTCGCCAACTTCCCAGAATTTGTACAAAAAGATAGAGCAATAGCCGGCTGGGGTAAAACTACCAATGCAGCATTAGAAGAAGCGGGTCTTGTAAATACTATTTATGCTCCCTCAGCAGAACATCCTAGTATGGTAGCGGCCCTAGACGCTTACATCATAGCTAAGAAAAAATCTTAGTCAAAATCGCCTCACTTTTCTTTGACTTTAATATGAGTAGATAATATTCTCCTCCATCTGTAGTGCCGAGCTTTTTGTGCCACATACTGGGCTGATCTCTTAGTCCTTTCACAGATATATTGACTTGCCGAATACCTAACCTAGTAAGCATAGCTTTAATATTTTTTGAGTTTAGGTTCGATCTCTCTATGCTTTTTAAATTTCTAAAACCCTCAGGAATCTCAGAATTGCTAAAAAATATCTCAAAAGCATCATGCTTTTTCGCTTCTGTTTTCTCTAAAAAATATGCTGCAGATTTTGTTTTTGCTACCAGTGCAATGGGCAGCAGTATGAAAGAATACGCATCATCTTCTAACACATAATTCCAGTTCGCCTTTTGTGCTTTTTCTAAATGCCTGTCAAACGATGTAGCGACATCTCGTAATCTTATATTTCTGCTATTTTCAGACAGTGCCATATTGAGTATCACACCTACTTCCTTCACTTCTCCATTTTGTGCAATCACGTGAATAGTCTCAATACCAATAAACTGTCGATATAACTCCTCAATATCAAACAGAGGTGACAATTTGATATATACTCTCTTGGCATACTTCTGTAACAGAGGCATAAGCTCCAATACATTGGGCTGGAGCAGATGCAGAGCAACTGACCTACCGGAGTCCGGCCTTCTGTCTGGGTCTATGTAGACCCAATCATACTTTCTAGATAAGAAGCTCATCCCGTCTCCCAAGCATCTGGTAATATTGGCAATCCCCAATGTTTGAATATTATAGGCAGCCATTTTATGCAGATCCTCGTTTTGCTCCACGGCAGTAATTTCTCCTACACTGCCGGCTAGAAACATACTATCTACACCCAAACCACCTGTTATATCTAGTAAAGTATCCCCAGCTATAAACTCACTTTTGTAAGCAGCCACTAGTTGAGATGTAGCTTGTTCATAGGAACGCTGATCTAGAGCCAACAATTTTTCGTGAAACAAGGGTAATTTAAACTTTGCCTTAGCTAGGAGCTTTATTAATTGTAACCATACTGTAAAATTTCGATCTACAGATGAGCTATATTTTAACGACAATAGGCTAGTGTCAGCAGCTATATGCTGACGTATAAAGGTTCTCGCTTCTTTGTTTTCTAAAACATCTATAATGTCGTTACTTTGCACTACGCGAGTTAATAAGTCCGTTGTATAATGGAAGTCGCAATATTATAATACAGTCATGAACATAAAAAAAATCTTATCCATATTCGCAGTAGCCCTTTTCATCTCTGCACTTTTCACGTCTTGCAGATCTAGAGATGCTTGTCCTGGTGTAAGCCAAGTAAGCACATCTAACACAGATGTAATAGGCTAGGCATATAACTGTGGCTCTGAGCCCCAGCCAACCTTCAGTTATCAGTATAAAAAACGGGGAACTAGCATATTTTGCTTTTCACATGGACATAGGTCCTGCCAAAACTTTTGACTACTAAACATAGATAAATTTTATATTCTGTATCAAATCTGGATGCAGACTTTTAGCTACTGGACACGTTTTTGCTGTATTTTCCATAATAGCCTTCTCCTTATCTGTCCAGGTTTCTTGAACACTAATCACTACTTGAATCTCACTAATTCTTCTGGGGTCAATAGCCATTATTTTCTGAACCTCAGCATTTACAGTATCAAACGCTATCCCAGATTGATTTGCTTTAATACCCATTACGATTATCATACAAGAGGCTAATGCAGTGGCTATTAAATCAGTCGGAGAAAATCGCTCTCCATTTCCATTATTATCTATAGGAGCGTCTGTTTCTACAACAGATGCAGATTTTATGTGTTTACAAACCGTTCTCAGGCCTCCTTGGTAGTTTACGTTAGATGTCATATTGCTAGCGGCTCTTAATAATTATTGTTTTTTTCCTTATTTTTACAATGTGCAAAGTAATATCTATCTGAACATTCACCATTTACCCAAGAAAATAATTCTTGTGCTTTGGGTCTGCACACTTTATAGCTTTGCACTGGCTCAAGAATCTAAGGTTTCCTCATTTTCTTTTGGAGCTTCTGCAGCTACAAATGGTTATGGACTGCACGGCGACGTAGCTCTGCAGCCCAAAGGAAAGCTACTTCACGGTTTTCAAGTTTCTACTCAAACCATAATACACCCAAAGGAAACTAAGGTACAAAACTCACAACGTACTAATTCAAAGCCTTACGTATTTGGCAAGATAAACGCAGGGGGCACTTTACGCATGAGCTATACGCTGGAGAAAGAACTTGGCACTTTAAATACAAATTTTCCAAACCTTATAGTTGGCATATCGGGCGGGCCCAGTTTAGGTCTACTAAAACCCTATTTAGTGGGTTATCAAGATCCAGACAATACAGGAAGTAAACCAGATATTATACAACAAAATGAAACATCCATAGCAAATCAAGATAACATTTACGGTCCTGCAAGCTGGACCAGAGGGTTCAAAAACTTAACCGCAACTCCCGGTTTTCATGTAGATTTTCATCTAAAAGTAAAATGGATAAGCCCAACCAATATACAAAGCTGGACTACTGGTGTAAGATTAGACTACTTCTCAGATCATTATCAAATCTTATACAAATCTGACAAACAAGCCT
>JBDNFQ010000293.1:0-4693 GCA_041689715.1 Bacteroidia bacterium | reverse complement strand
GGTTTATAGTGCGGAGTTAAATGACAAAAAGCAACTAATAGAAATACCGCCAGATAAGTATAGGCACGGGCTATATATTCTGAGACTACACAATAAAAAATTCTGCATCACTAAAAAAATACAATTTATAGATAGGTAAGACTATCTAACTTCAACAAAGGCCATTTTAGCCTTCGCCAGGTCCCCAAGAAACTCAGGATTCTCTTCTAGCTTATTGCCCACCACCACCACATCTGCACCAGCATTAAATACTGCCTCTGCTTCTTCTTGGGTAGTGATACCGCCGCCTACTATTACGGGTACGGCTATTTCGTTTTTTACTGCTGCTATGAGTTTGGGCGAAGCATGATTGCTAGCACCACTACCACAGTCTAGGTAGATGAGTTGCTGGCCTAGTTGAGTGCCTGCCAGTGCGGTAGCGGCAGCTATACCAGGCTTATCATTGGGTATGGGCGTAGTTCCGCTTATATAGGATACGGTAGTGGTCCGTCCACCATCTACCAGTATATATCCCGTAGAGAGCAGTTCTAGTCCAGACCTTTTAAGCTTGTAAGCAGACTCTACATGCCTGCCAATAAGCAAGTCGGGGTTTCTTCCGCTAATGAGACTTAGAAGTAGTATGGCATCTGCATTCTCGTCTATTTGGTTTGGGCTTCCTGGAAATATGATGAGAGGCTTGTCTGTTCTCTTTTTGAGCCCAGCTATACATGTCTTCATGTTGCCATCGGTCACCAAACTGCCGCCTACAAAGAGAAAGTCTATTTGATTAAAATCAGGGTGAAAAACCAGACTATCTAAACGACTCTCGTCTGACTTATCTGGGTCTATTAGAATGGCCAACATTTTTTTATTGGTGGCTGCTAAAGATGATATTTTGTGTAATATGCTAATAGTCTATCTGTTGCGAAAACGGTTTTTCTAAACCAAATTTCCAAGTTAAATTTTAAATATTTATTGATTTTTATCTTATCAACACGGCAAATCTCTTAAAAATAAGTCAATGATAAAATTTTATTGTGGAAGTGTGGAAAACCCCACTTTATTATTGGGCTGTAATGGATGTATGTTTGACTTAAAACTCACTATAAATATTCGTGCCCCAGAATAGATTTAGAGGATTGATTTTTTTACATTATAAAAAACCAAAAACGTATAGAATGAATACCAAGCCAACGTACAAAAAGAATGCATTAAAGTTTAAGCGTTTCAACACTAAAAATGGAGTAGCAGCAGTAGACCTATACGATTACGAGTATAGAACCTCTGTTATTAAAAACCCAGCAGGAGATGATGTTTTTAAAATGGAAAATGTTGAGGTACCAAAAGATTGGTCTCAGGTAGCAACCGATATTTTAGCACAAAAATATTTTAGAAAAGCAGGCGTACCCCAAGCAGATGGGACTACGGGGTCTGAAACCTCTGTAAAACAAGTGTCACATAGACTTGCGGATTGTTGGAAAACATGGGGTGAGCGTTATGGATACTTTGCATCTAAAAAAGATGCACAAGTGTTTTACGATGAGGTGGTATATAGCATATTAGGGCAAATGGCTGCACCTAATAGCCCGCAATGGTTTAATACGGGTTTACATAACACATACGGCATTACGGGTAAGCCACAAGGGCACTCATACGCAGATCACGAAACAGGAGAGGTAAAAAAATCAACATCGGCTTACGAAAGACCCCAACCACATGCTTGTTTTATACTTTCTGTAAATGATGACTTGGTAAACGAAGGCGGCATAATGGACCTTTGGGTTCGTGAAGCACGTATCTTTAAATATGGTTCTGGTGTAGGCACTAACTTCTCTTCTATACGAGGATCAAATGAGAAACTAAGCGGCGGAGGCAACTCTTCTGGACTTATGAGTTTCTTAAAAATAGGAGATAGGGCCGCCGGTGCTATTAAATCTGGGGGTACTACTCGTAGAGCTGCCAAAATGGTTTGCTTAGACTTAGATCATCCAGAGATTATGTCTTTTATTAACTGGAAAAAAGACGAAGAAAAGAAAGTAAAGGCTCTTATAGATGCAGGATATGATTCTGGCTACGAAGGGGAGGCTTACGCAACTGTTTCTGGTCAAAACTCAAACAACTCAGTAAGAATACCAAACAAGTTCTTTGAAGCTCTTAAAAATGACGGGGAGTGGGACTTGATATCAAGAACAAACGGAAAAAGCGTTGGGAGTGTTCCTGCTTCTAAAGTGTGGGATGATATCTCTTTTGCTGCTTGGGCTTGTGCAGATCCAGGAGTGCAATATGACACCACTATAAACGAGTGGCACACTTGTCCAGAAGGCGGAAGAATAAACGCTTCTAACCCTTGTTCGGAGTATATGTTCTTAGACAATACCGCTTGTAATCTAGCGTCCCTGAATCTAAGAAAATACTTCAACGAAGAAACAAAAGAGTTTGATGTAGAAGCTATAGAATATGCATCAAGGTTATGGACTGTAGTATTAGAAATTTCTGTACTTATGGCTCAGTTTCCTAGTGAGGAAGTTGCTAGACTGTCTTACCAATACAGAACACTAGGTCTTGGATATGCTAATTTAGGATCTGTGCTAATGGTTAGCGGTATACCATATGACAGCGACGAGGCGTTTGCGATATGTGGAGCTGTTACGGCTATACTTACGGGCACTTCTTATGCTACATCTGCAGAGATGGCTAGCTTTATGGGAGCGTTTGATCAATATGAGAAAAACAAAGAGCATATGCTACGTGTGATGAAAAACCACAGATATGCAGCATATAATTTAGACGAATATGATGGATTAAGCATTAAGCCGATAGGAATAGACCCTGCTTACTGTCCAGAGTATCTGCTTAGTCCAGCTACTGGAGCTTGGGATAAAGCAGTACAGTGGGGAGAGAAGTATGGCTATAGAAATGCTCAAACTACAGTAATAGCACCTACAGGAACTATTGGACTTGTAATGGATTGCGATACCACGGGCATAGAGCCAGACTTTGCATTAGTTAAGTTTAAGAAATTATCTGGGGGTGGATACTTTAAAATAGTAAACCAGTCTGTGCCATTAGCACTAGAAACTCTAGGCTACCCAACTACTGAAGTAGAAGAAATAGTGAATTATGCAAAAGGGCATGCTACTTTAAAAGGAGCACCTTCTATTAATCACGAAACACTCATCACCAAAGGATTTACTATAGATGATTTAGTAAAAGTAGAAAGCGGCCTATTGTCTGCTTTTGAAATTAGCTTTGCTTTTAATCACTGGGTACTTGGCGAAGAAGCCATGAATAGATTAGGATTCACATCTGACCAATATGAGGCAGACGGATTTAACCTATTAAGAGCTCTCGGATATGGTAAAAAGGATATAGCATTAGCTAATGATTTTGTATGTGGCACTATGACTGTAGAGGGTGCACCGTATCTCAAAGATGAGCATTTATCTGTATTTGACTGTGCCAATAGATGCGGCGAAAAAGGAGAAAGGTTCATACATGCACACGGACACATCAAAATGATGGCTGCTGCACAGCCATTCTTATCGGGTGCAATCTCGAAAACAATCAACTTGCCAAACGAGGCAACACAAGAAGATATGAAATCTTGCTATCAACTGAGTTGGGAGTTAGGCACGAAGGCAAATGCACTATACAGAGACGGTTCTAAACTATCTCAGCCGCTTAGCAATAAGTCTGATGTGGAAGAGACAGAAGACGACACCATATCTGCTGTAGAGAATGCTGTAGGCAAAGCTGGCATATTAAATATAGACGAGCTTACTCAAGAGCAAGTGCTAGAAGCGGCCCAGAAAATATTAGACAACTCTAAGAGTACAGAGTTTATGCGTCAACTTTCTAGCATAGTGGAACGTAAGCGTCTTCCTTGGAAGCGTAGAGGGTTTACTCAAAAAGCCAAAGTAGGTGGTCAAACACTTTTTGTAAGAACTGGCGAGTATAATGATGGGACTCTAGGCGAGATCTTTATCGATATGCATCGCGAAGGTGCGACCTTCCGTTCATTGATGAATTGTTTCTCTATAGCGGTGTCTATAGGGTTGCAATACGGTGTGCCTCTAGATGAGTACGTGAGTAAGTTCACGTTCACTCGTTTTGAGCCAAGTGGAATGGTAGAAGGCCATCCAAACATCAAGAACTCAACGTCTATCATTGATTATATCTTCAGACTACTAGGATTTGAGTATCTAAACAGAACGGATTTAGTACACATCAAACCTACCAAAGAGGAGTCTCAGGCTAAATTAGATACTATCCAGGCCGAAAACAGTATTTCGACACCAGAGCCAGCACCTAAAGGAAGGTTGGTAAAGGCTATACCGGAAGCCCAAAAAGCAGCTTCCACAGCGAAGTATGAAACAACTCCGACAAGAACCACCTCTTCAGACGCGTTGCCGTGTACAAATTGCGGGAGCCTAGCACTGATAAGAAATGGAACTTGCCATTTATGTACTAACTGCGGTACAACTACAGGGTGTAGTTAAACAGAGCAAAAAAGCATATCAAAAGGGACTCAAATTCGAGTCCCTTTTTTTGGACGCACACCGAGGACACAAGAGAAACTTGTGGATAAGTTTGGTTACGTGAAATAAATTACATTATAGAGGTCGCTATTTAAGTGCATACCATTTTGTTATGATATAATTTTGGTGAAATAATCATTCTAGAAATTAAGTTGTGAAAGATTGTTTTCTTGCTT
>JBDNFQ010000292.1:0-15390 GCA_041689715.1 Bacteroidia bacterium | reverse complement strand
TCGAAGATTATTTTGATAAAATGATGGTAAATGATTGGTTTCTATATAAGTACATTGGTGGCGATATACATATGATAATTACTTATACACTTACAGTTTTGGTGGTGGGTGCAATATCGTAATGCAAAAAGTGTATTACAGCAGTATGATCGATGTGCAACAATATAAAGATGCAGAAGAAGCATTCACATCAGAAAGTTATTTTAAAGCTGCAAAAGGTTATTATTACTTCAAAGGCAACTTAAACACAGCATATGGTACTAAAACTTTTAAACAATCTGAACTAAAAATGTTAGACCAAAAAATAGCAAATTCAGTTGTTAAAGCAGATTCACTTAGTAAAATATATATGACTAGTGAAACATTAGACAAGTACTTTGCGGACGTAAATGCTAGAAACCTTGACTATCAAGTAAGTATTGTTGATATTATTTCGATATATTTAAAAAGCCCATCTGCCGCTAATAGGAATGTGCCAATATCTAAATTTAGTGATGAGATATTCAATTACCAATTTAAACAAAAATATCAAGACTTAATCGTTTCTTTTGAAAATCAAGATCCTGTATTTTATGGTCCTTGTCAACAAGGAGTTTTAGAATACTTTAAGGACTATATTAGTTTTCTTAACTCTGAAGTCAGAAACTGCTACAACGGGGAAGAGGGCTATAACAGGGAAGTAATATTAACTGTTCCCGCTGGTAAAAGTTCTAGTTTAAACGATATATATTATTGCCCATGTATTGAAGATAGTTTAATACTGAGATTAGCATCAGCAGGAGAGCGTTATTTTAATACTGCAAAATCTGGGTTACCTATCGCTAAGCAGTTTGAAGATAGAGTTATGCAAATCGAAAAACTAAACCTAGAGCAGAAAACAAAATATTTATATTTATTGTATTTGCCTTTTTTAGCAGAATTTAAAGAATCATATCAGGCAAGTAAAGATTTAGAGGAGAGTATCCGAAATTTAAATAAAATTAATTTGTCATTGGATAAAATTATAGCTCTTTATCAAGGAGATACCAAACCTGTAGATAAAGAACTTAAGAAAGCCTTAACTACAGAAGAACAGAGAGTCATCTTGTTTGAATAGAAATGTTTTTGGGGAAGCTTACAAAGCCACCAAAACAATAAAAGTATTAGGCGTGCCTTTGTGGGAGTCCAAAGGGACTGGATCAAGTTTAAGTCGTGAAATATTAAACGTGTTATTCCCTTCTTTAAAAGATGAAGATTATACCCTTAATGTTTTCTTTTTGATAAAGATAAAGAAATTAAAAAGTTTTTGAACTATGCTGGAAAGGAATATGCCGAGGCATTTGAATATGATATTAATAATAGTGCTCTATCAACTCAAAGTAGGGTAGGATTAATTAAAAAACCAAGGTTTGGGTTTTCTTATATAGGTCTTCAGTCTACAAGCACTTTTAAAAATACGTTTGCTTGGCTTGATGTTGTAGCTCTTTTAGAAAAATTATTTGAGTACGAAATTAGATATCAGATCGTTAAGAAATAGTTTAATAGGACTAAAGTACTAGCCCACTTTCAAAGTCAAAATTTAAGCAGAGTTTAGAATGGCCAAATAAACTTTATTTTTCAAATAAGGTTTATGATTATGCAGGAGGTGTTTTTGTATGGGATTATTAATACATCAGATGTTGTTTGGACTTATCCTTCCAACCTGCTTGATTTTTATACTTGACAAAGAATATTTTTAAATCACATTGATTTTCATATTCAACAAAATATATCTTCTTATCGCATTGATTTTGATAATCTACAAAATACCATAACCCTTTATTGCCATCTGCTTGGTTTGGGTAATCTACCCTGAACACCTTTAAGTCACATTGATTTTCATATTCAACTACATACACCTTTACATCAGACTGATTTGAGTACTTAACCGAAAATACATTTTGAGAATAGGATATAAATGGAATGGAAAATAAAATTAATATTAGATATCTCATATATTGTTAATTATGTTCAACTGAAACTGGTTATTCAAAGTATTAACAAATATATGATTAACTAATCAGACTCTCCTAGAGTCTCTTGTCTGGTCAATTTTAACATTTTCATTAATCTATTTAATAAATAAACTTCCTTTAACTTATTTAGCATCATACGAAAAATGTGAAATAATTTACCTTCGTGCAAGGCGTAAGCTCTTATTTATAACAATTAGCTACTTCGAGATAGCGGCTATCAGTTCTTCGCTCATAGGTTTTACTTGACTATCATAGTGAGCTATGAGTTTTCCATTTTCGTCTATCAGAAATTTATTGAAGTTCCAGCCTACCTTGTAGTCACCTACTTGGTTTTCAGATTTTTCTGTCAGCCATTTGTATATAGCATGTTGGTCATTACCTTTTACATCTACCTTAGTACTCATAGGAAAAGAAACGCCATATGTTTTGCTACAGAATGCAGCTATCTCTTCTTTGCCACCTGGCTCTTGTCCCATAAACTGATTGCACGGAAAACCGATTACCTGCACCTTATCTCCGTATTTCGTGTTGAGCTCCTGTAAACCTTCATACTGTGAAGTGTACCCACACTTAGAAGCTACATTTACTACGAGTATTTTTTTACCTTTATAGTCGGCCATTTTTAAAGTACCGCTTTCGTCTAGAGTAGGCACAGTAAAGTAGTGAAAGTTTTTAGTCGAGATAATATCTGATGATGATTTCATTGTTGTTTCTGCTATATTAGATTGTTCCATAGTAGTTTCAGCTGTTTTTGATTTTTGTGAGCAGCTAGCTAGTGCTATTAGAGCTACGAAGAATAATTTGGTCATATGGTTGTAACAAGTATGATGAGTCAATGTTTTATTTAGTGAAGGATAAGCATTTAGTTGTATTGAGCCCGGTTTTCCTTGATGCCGTAAACTTATAATGAGTAATCCAAATCCAAGTTCTGCTTAAGATAGCGAAATATCTTCTAGGCTAATTAAGAACCTTCTAATGACTAAAGCGTTTATAGACTAAAATGAGCGAAGGAAAAGACGAAAAATCATATTACACAGGAGAAGCAAAATTTTCTCCCATTGCACTTTCGGTGTCTTCGCCTGTTATAAAACCAGAAAACAAAGGTAAAATAAAGGCAAGTGCTGTGGAGACTATGCAGAAGCAAGCACAGCAGCAGATTGGGATGCTCCGGAAACAAGCAGATGTGATAATGGCTCAAGTACGAGAAATAGAGGCTCGCTTAGAGGTGTCTTATAGTATCTATGAGGCCGAAATGAAATTCACTCCTAATATAGGGGAGAACTATCATCTGTATGAAAATAAAGGTCAAAAGATACTTTCCTTTATTTCTCCTAAGGAGTGGGGAGAGCGTATGCCCTACGACAATTTTTTGGCTACCGTACTTTTACTTGCAGACCGTACTTGGGAAGTACAGGTAAGAAATGAAGAAGGTGGCCTAATGGTAATTTAGAGGTTTCTTTTTTCTCTCTAAATAGGTATAACTCATTAAACAGTTGGCATAACAAAAAGCCTGTATCACAAAAGTGATACAGGCTTAAAACTAACCAATTAAAATCAAAAGTCTTAATCTAATGGTAGTATCACGTTTTGAATAGCGTGAATTACACCATTGCTCGTTTGTACGTCTGCTAGTATTACTTTAGATTTTCTGCCACCTTTATCCGTAATTACTACACCGTCTGTAGTATTTATAGTTATAGCACTTCCTTCGAACGTTACAGGCTGTGCACCATCTGTTAGTTCACTAGAGGTGATATTGTCTCCTGCTATTACGTGGTATTTCAATACAGCTTCTAGAGTAGCTGCAGGCACATCTGCAAGACCATTCCATTCCTCATTACTAGCTAGTAATGCTTCAAAGGCAGCATTTGTTGGAGCAAATACGGTGAAAGGCCCATCTCTGCTAAGGATATTTACGAAATCAACATCCGCTAGTCTCTCATCTGTAAGGGCAGCGACTAGTATAGAGAAATTTGGATTGGCTACAGCAGCATCTACTATATTAGGCACTAGTAATACGTTGTCTATTACGTGTACTACACCATTGTCGGCTAATACGTCTGGAGTAACCACAGTTGCTCTGTTATTTAGTTTTACACCAGCAGTAAGGTCTATATATAAAGATACTTTGGTTTGTTGAGCTCCATCAGCTAATGTAGATACATAACCTGTTTCAAGATCGGTAGATAGGACTTTCCCACTCACTACGTGGTTCAACAAAATTTGTGTTAGTTGGGCGTCAGATACTTTGTCTAGACCATCTATGCCTAATTCTAATAGTAATGCATCAAAAGCAGCATTAGTCGGAGCAAAAACGGTGAATGGACCATCGCCTTGAAGAGTGGCAATAAGATCTACACGCTCAAGGGCCGCAGCTAAAGTGGTGAAATCAGCACCGCCTGCGATATCTACTATTGTATTAGACGTAGTAGGTAGTGGTTGTGGATCTGTGTCTTCTGTGTCGTCTGAACAGCCAACAAAAGCAAAAGATAATGCAAAAAGCATTGCGAAAAGGAATGTGTTTTTAATCATAATTTTTAATTTTTATAAAGTTAATGATGTAGTAACACGGACTTTTGTCTAAAGTTTTACAAAAATCATTAAACAAAGTCAAAAAATGGTCATAAGAAATTCACCAATTCATGACAAAGTGGGATAAGGTAAATGACTAACTAATTTCCTCCAATATACCCAAGTAGCTGACGTATCTAGAAGCACTTATCTCTCCAGACTCTACTGCTGGCAGTACATTGCACTCAGGCTCTTCGGTATGTAGACAATGACTAAATTTACAAAAATGTAAAAGTTCTCGCATCTCTGGGAAGTAATGAGATACTTGGTTTGGCTCCATGTTTACCATCCCAAAATCTTTGATACCTGGAGTATCTATGACTCTACAGCCGTTTTCTCCTAAAAACATTTGAGCAAAGGTGGTAGTATGTTTTCCTTTTTCGTAGGATGTAGATACTGCTCCAACTTTTTGATTACTCTCTGGTAATAGAGCGTTTATAAGAGTAGACTTACCTACCCCAGAGTTGCCTGCAAGGAGTATACATTTGTCAGCCACTTGATTTTTTATAGTTTGAATATCTTCTTCTCTCAGAAAACTTACATTATCTATCTTGTACCCTATTTTAGGATAAATACTCATTAGCAAGTCACGATGATTGTTAGCCTTTTTAGTATCAAGGTCACTTTTGTTTAGTAGTAAAGATACAGGTATGCTATATGCATCTGCAGTAGCCAGAAATCTGTCGATAAACCCTTGTGGGGTATGTGGCTTGGCTGGCGAAATGATTAAAAAGGCGTGGTCTATATTAGCCGCGATTATTTGAAACTGCTTACTGAGTTTGTTAGATTTTCTAACAATACAGTTTTTTCTATCCTCTACCGCTCTAATATTATATTCGTTTTCTACAAAGTCTAGTAAAACATCATCTCCAACTACTACAGGATTAGTAGTTTTCAGCTCTAGTATTCTTATCTTTCCTCTTAGTCTTGCATCTACTATTTGGCCGTCATCTAGCAGTACTTTATACCAACTGCCTGTCGATTTTATGACTATGCCGTGCATTACTCTTAAAATATCTGTGATACCACATCTTTGGTCGCAGACGAAAAACTCATAGTATAAAAGTGTAGAGCAGGGACCTTAGCTTCTTTTAACTCTTTACACTGCTGTATACACCATTCTATGCCTATTTGTCTGGCAGCTGCATCATCTTTGGCATCGTGCAGTTCGCTAGCCAGTGGCTCTGGAATATCCATATTGAATATGCTCGGGAGTGCTCGCAAATGTATCTTCTTGGTGATAGGCTTTATCCCCGGAATTATAGGGACATGAATCCCTGCTTCACGGCACATGTCTACATACTCGAAGTATTTTTTATTATCAAAAAACATTTGCGTAGTGATGAACTCTGCCCCAGCATCTACTTTACGCTTCAAAAACTTAAGGTCACTCTGCATATTGGGAGCATCGGAGTGCTTTTCCGGGTAGCCAGCAGCACCAATGCAGAAATTTGTCTCAGTAACATTTTGAAGCTCTTGGTCTAGGTATACACCATTATTCATATCAGCTATTTGACGGATAAGGTCTAGGGAAGTTCCATTCCCATCTTTCTCTGGCACAAAGTTTCTTTCGTTTTTCAGGTTGTCCCCTCGCAGAGCCAATACATTCTCTATACCCAAAAATGCTAAGTCGATAAGAGCATTTTCTGTTTCATCTTTACTGAAACCTCCACAAATAAGATGTGGAACTGCCTCCACTTTGTACTTATTCATAATGGCAGCACAAATAGCTACTGTGCCAGGTCGTTTCTTAGTACTTATCTTATCATATCCTCCGTCTTTTCTAGGACGTTCTATGTACTCTTCTCTGTGATAGGTCACATCTACAAATGCGGGCTTAAACTCCATAAGAGGGTCTATGGCATTGTATAATGAATCAATACTCTTTCCTTTTAATGGCGGGAGTACTTCAAAAGAAAAAAGGGTATTATCTGCTTTAAAGTATTCTATTAATTTCATCTAGTAGTCCTTTTTATTAGTTAGTTTCCAAAACTTCACGGTACTGAATTATCCTCACTCCTGATATTGTTTTGGCTTCATTTTTATCAGTTAACTTGCCTGGTTTGCACAGCTTATCTGTAGTGCATAAGAAGCGATATATATAAGATACTACAAATGATTCACCTGCATAGTTCACTAGTGAGGCTATATCTTCTGAGGTTTTATCTGTTGCCCAATCTCCTGTAGTAAAAAGAATAGATGGGAAGCCACTGCTATAGAAACTAAAAGCGTCCGTATTTTGATCGAGGGCTTCTGTTTTTACTATACCTTTCACCTTGCGTTTAGCATACTTTACATTGGCCAAGGATATATCCCAAGTAGGCGAAGTGCCAGTGCCGTATACCTGTAGTGTTTTGGTAGAGTCTAGGTGGCCCAGGTTGTCTAAATTTACCATATAGTTGAATGGCATATTAGGCTTTAGAATACCTCTCCCTAGTTTATCGCTACCCAATAAGTCTTGCTCCTTGCCTGTGAAGGCGATGAACATATAGTTGTTGTTTTTAAAGTGTTTTGGGTTAGCCTTTATCTTTTTGGCTAGTTCTAGCATAGCAGCTATTCCACTAGCATTATCAGCTGCACCGCTGTATATTTCCCCATCTGGGCTTACGCCTAGGTGGTCGTGATTAGCACCTATTATTACATAAGCCGGAGCTCCATTGTCTATGTAGCCTAATACATTATGAGCTTCTGTAGTTAGTAGCATGATGTCTACGGTTAGGGCTATAGGTACAGTGTCAGTTTCTCTCAGATCTCTTTTGACAAATAAAACAGGTATTCCACTACTTTCCATTGTTTTTTCTAATGTTCCATTGGGGTAAAGTGCTTGGTTAGAGGAATAAAAAATGATTGCTTTCGCTCCTTTAGACTTAGCATATTGGATACGATATGATGTGCCTGCCCAAGTCAAGAATTTGTTGATGCCCTCTTGTTCGCCGGGTATTTCAATATTGATAAGTACTATTTTGCCACTAACCTCTTTGCCTGTGTAGTTTTCTATGTTTAACCCTGCATCTTGTATACCGTGTCCTACATTTATCGCTTCGCCTTTTACTATACCGTTGTTTGCTGATTCGCTCATCGGGAAAAAGTCTGTAAATAGCGTCAATACCTTGCCATCTAGCAACAGACTAGAGTTGCTTTGAGCCATTCTGAGACTGGCTACACTTAGATTATGATAGTATCCATAGTTGCCAGCAGGATCTAGACCTATCGCTTTAAACTCAGATGCTATATACGCAGCAGATTTGGCCTCGCCTATACTGGCAGTTAATCTGCCTTGCAGCTCTTCACTAGAGAGGTACGTGACGTAACTTTCTAAATTTTTTGCTACTTTTTTATCTTTGAATCTTGGTTTCTGAGCTAGACTATATTGACTAGAACTAATTGCAAAACTTAGAAGAATAAATTTAGTTAAATATGATTTATAAGACACTGGAGATGGTTTTTATGATTACGATTGATATAAGTGATGCAAATATAATTTTAAGCAGCTTAGCAGACCATTTTTTGGCAAAAGCTACACCTAAAGGTGCTGTAAATAGCAGGCCAGCTACCATAGGTAAAAATACGTAAGGCAGTAGATACCCCAATTGGTTTGGCATTACCTTTTCTCCGGTTGTTGCAAAAGCATAATAACTAATTAAGGGTATCATCATAATAGGGATCACGCCAATGGAAATGGCTGCAGCTTTTTTAATATCTAGTCGCATATATTGGTTTAGTATCGGCACCATTATAATGCCACCTCCTAGGCCCGATAGTGCAGAGATTATTCCAGAAAAGAACCCAGTGGTTACATATTGGTAACCACTGGTATGCGAAATATCTTGGCTTGCTTTGGGTTTGATAAATAAAAAGCGAATCAACATAAAACCTAGTAGTGCTATAAAAAGTACTGCAAATGATTCTTTGCTATACCAGGTTCCTACGTCTATCAGATAGGTAACAGCCATACTGCTAGGCAGTGCTAGCATGGCTGTGAGTGCTATCTGCTTAGGATAAAATGAGTTAAGTTTAAACTGCTTATACGAGCTAATAGCTCCCGCAAAAAATGTTGCAGCAAATGAGTTAGCAAGGATATACTGGGTTTGTTCTGAGTCTGCTATGCCCAGTTGCACCATTACAGTGCTAAGAACAGGCACGAATACTATGCCGCCACCTACGCCAAGTAGACCACTTATAAATCCACCGAGAACACCAAAAATAATTAGTAGAATGAGTAGTGATATCTCCAAGATCTAATGCTTTAAAAGTCTTTTGTATTCAAGAGGATTAGAGAAGACAGACTTGGTCTTAGCCCACTCTAAATCATCATCAAAACCGACTTCTACCTTACCTTTTTCAAAGTAATAGCGTCTTACGATTTCATATTCTAGCAGCTCCTTTAGCTCCTGCTTGTTGTTATCCAAATCTGCTTTCTTTGTGCTTTGAAGTGCAGTTGTAAGAGTAGTTAATTCTCCTTTTAGTAGCTCATAGTATTTGTCTTCTTTGGCTTGGTTAATGAGTTTTTCTAAGTCATTTTCAGTGTTGGTAGTGTACTCGTACTCCTTATCTTGCAAGAAGCTCTTAAAATCTTCAAATGTTTCATTACTAATATCGTATGCTTTTGGTTCTGCTATCTTAGAATTTTTACTTCTGTATACATTGGCAAATTGAAAAAACAAATCATTGCGAATTAAGCTCATAGCAAGTTTAGAGTATTTGTACTCTTCTATATTCAGGTCGGGTTGTATACCTTCTCCGTCTATTACATTTCTACCATTCCTAGTTTTAAATTCTTTTTTGATGCTATCTGCTACAGCTACGGCTTTTCCATTTACCTTATTACCGTAATCTAAACGCTGAATTAGCCTACCGCTCGGTATGTAATACTTTGCAGTAGTTATTTTCATAGAAGTATTATAAGTAAGTCTTTTAGTGGTTTGCACTAGTCCTTTGCCAAAAGAGTTTTGCCCTATAAGCACTGCTCTGTCTAGATCTTGCAGGCTGCCACTTACTATCTCACTTGCAGATGCGGAGCTATGATTTATCAGTATAATTAGGGGCATTTCTGTGTCTACAGGGGAGTTAAGCGTTTTAAACGTTCTGTTATCTTCTTGAAATTTCCCTTTGGTAATTACTATAGTTTCACCTCTGGGAACAAACACGTTTACGATATTTATAGCTTCGTGTAGCAGTCCGCCTCCGTTATTTCTTAGGTCTAAAACTAAGGATTTTGCTCCTTTAGCTTTCAGTCCTATCACAGCTTCTCTTACCTCTTTGCCTGCATCAGGAGTAAAATGTGTAAGTTGTATGTACCCAATATTGTCTTCTACAATACCGTAATAGGGCACATTCTTTATTTTAATGGTCTCACGAGTTATACTTTTAGTCAGTTCACCTTCGCCAAGTCTATCAATTTTTATATTGAAAGTGGTTCCTGCTTTTCCCTTCAGATGGTCAGTGACATCGCTAGCTGTTTTTCCTGTCATATTCACTCCGTCCACAGCAAGTATCTTGTCACCAGGGAGTAATCCGGCTTTGAAAGCAGGAAAACCATCTACTGGGGAGTCTATGTATACGTAGCCGCCAATGGTTCTGATGGTAGAGCCTATACCTGCATAGGTTCCTGTAGTTTGGTAGCGGTAGTCCTCTACCTGAGCTTCGCTATAAAAATCAGTATACGGATCTAGAGATTTGAGCATACCATCTATAGCTGCTCGTATGAGTTCGCCCGGTTGTACCTCGTCTACGTAAGTAGTATTTACTTCTTTGTATACCTCGGCAAAAATGTCAAGGTTCTTAGATATCTCAAAATAGTCCTCTGCCTTAAAAGCTATAAGACCCAGACACCCAATGATGAATAGATAAAAATATTTTTTCACTATGTAATATGCTTTGAGCAAAGGTAACGAAAGCTAACACTTGTTTTGTTGTGCGGCTTAGCGAAACTATCGCTATATGTACAAAAAAAAGGGATGTAACTACGGCACAGGATCATATCCTTGTTTTTTGCTCCACGGATGGCAGCTTAATATACGTTTAGTAGCCAAAAAAGTTCCTTTAAAGGGCCCGTGTTTTTGTAGGGCTTGCATGGCATAGGCACTGCATGTAGGAGTGTATCTGCATGCCGCGGGCAAAAAGGGAGAAATCACTTTTTGGTATAAGCGTATAGGAAGCATTAGCAATATGGCTAGAAGGCTACTTAATCCTTTTAATAAATTCATCAATGGCCAAAGTTACGTTTTTCTCTATTTCGGATGAAGTGGGTTGGTCCTTACCTAAAAATAATATACCTAATGCGTATTGGGTATCATCCGTAATCACTTCGTATATGCGATTTTTATTTAGGCGATACACATCCGTTATCTGCCGTTTGATTCTATTACGATCTACGGCTTTTTTAAATTTCCGTTTCCCTACAGATACAAATACTTGACAGGAGTAAGTAGTGTGTAGTTCGGTTTTGAGGAACGCTAATAGGATAGGAGGCTTAAAAATACTTTGTCCTTTTTTTTGGAATATAGCATCTATACTCGCCTTGTGGGAGAGCTTTTCTAGCTTATGAAATGTGTTTAAAATCCCCATAAATTAGTTATGGGTGAAAAACGATTATTTCTTGTGACGTGGTTCGTCAGAAACAGAAAGTTTCTTACGTCCTTTTTTACGACGAGCAGCAAGTACTTTTCTACCGTTTCTGCTGGCCATTCTCTCTCTGAAACCGTGTTTGTTTCTTCTTTTTCTTCTACTCGGTTGGAATGTTCTCTTACTCATCGTTATATCTCTTTATACTTGTTAGCGTATTTTTCTAAAAGGCTTGCAAAAGTAATGTTTTTCACAACTAATACCATCCCAGTTATTCATTTTCTAAAAATTTCTTAGCCTCCGACATTTCTGCTATCTCTTTTTGTCCCACGACCGGGTATCTTAGATTTAAATTTTTTAAAGTTTCGTCTACAATACTAGCTACCATTGCTCTCATAATAGGCTTATTATCAGCAGGTATAACGTACCAAGGGGCGTCTTGTCTTGTAGTATTTTGTATGGCATCTTGATAAGTCTGCATGTACTTTATCCAGAGTGCTCTTTCTTTCATATAGCCAGAATTGAATTTCCAATTTTTCTTTTTTTCGTCTATTCTTGACAGAAAGCGAGCTTTCTGCTCGTCTTGTCCTACGTTTAAAAAGAATTTTAAGACAACTGTGCTATTTTTTGCAAGGTGATTTTCCCAGTTTCTGATGCTTTCGTATCTATCGGCAAATATTGGACTTATGAAGGAGCAATAGGTAATTGGTAATGGGTTTCAGAGTTTATATCAGGGATGTAAAACGCTATTGCATTAGCTTCTTAAACCATTTTGTATGCTTAAAGAAGATCATACTGATGCCAAACAATGGCAAAAGCACAGTAGAAGCCAAAAGAAATATATATAAGAAATAAACTAGAATTACGAATAATGTACCTCTATGGAAGTTGTGCCTATTTATTAATCTGGAAGTTTCAATGTGATCTCGAAGAAAAAAGAAAACACAACCCGCAATAATTCCGGCAATAAATAGTAAAATTATTTTAGTAGTCCGACTCAAAGCTATTTAGCCATCAAAGCCTCTATCTCCTCTACTTCTATTGGCATTCCAGCTTCGTCCATCATATCTACTGGGCCATTTTCTGTGATCAGTATTTGATTTTCTATGCGTACACCTATTCCTTCTTCCGCTATGTAGATGCCTGGTTCACAGCTAAATACCATTCCTACTGCCATAGGCTCGTATCGCATACCGCTATCGTGTACGTCTACACCTAAGAAGTGACTAGTACCGTGCATGAAGTACTGTTTTACTGCAGGCCATGCCGGATCTTGGTTTTTTACATCCTCGGGAGTTAGTAGTCCGAGACCGATCAATTCTTCGGTCATTAGGGCTTCTACCTCTTTTTGATACTCCATGAGCATAGTGCCTGGTACTAGCATCTTTCGAGCAGCTTTCATTACGCGAAGTGTAGCGTTGTATACCTCTTTCTGACGAGGGCTGAACGTGCCATTTGCAGGTACGCATCTAGTCATATCACTGGCATAGTTAGCATAGTCTACACCGCAGTCTACTAGGATAAGATCTCCGTCTTTTACTTCATCTTTATTTTCTAAATAATGCAGTGTACAAGCATTCTTGCCCGCGGCCACTATAGGTTCAAAACTGAAACCACTTGCTCTATTACTCAAGAAAGTATGAGCTAGGTTTGCCTCTATTTCATACTCACCCATTCCTGGTTTGGTGGTTTCTAAGACACGAAGTAGTCCTTTTTTAGAAATCTGTACAGCCTCACGCATCACTTCTAATTCTAGTTCGGTTTTGGTGCCTCTAAGTCTATTGAGTATTTTACCGGCACGCTTGTAGGTATGCATTGGGTATAGCTCCAATATCTCTTTGGCAAAGTCTAGGGCTTTGGTAGGAGATTTAGGATTGAACCTATCGTTTTCGTTCAGTGGTAAGTATACATTATCTGCTAGGTTTATCACTTGACGAAGCTGCTGCATATAGTCACTGTTCCAAAAAATGTCTTTGATACCACTTGTAGCAGTCGCATCTTCTTTGGTATATTTATATCCTTCCCAAACGGCAATTTTCGCATTGGTTTCTAGCAGAAAAAGGCATTCCTTGTATGCCTCAATAGGGCAATCAGGGTAAAGCACCAAAACACTCTCTTCTTGATCTATACCACTTGCCCAGAACAGATCTGAGTTTTGCTTGAATTTATATACTGCATCTCCATTCCAGATATACTGGTAGTTGCTATGGAATATAGCGATACTGTTGGGGTCCATTTGGGCCACAAAACGTTTTCGGTTTTCTATAAAAATCTGCTTATTGAGTCTTGGATACTTCATTACGGGCAAAGCTAAGGATTTGCATTAACTAGTGGTGAGTTAGGAGTGAAAAGTTATGGCTGTGTTTTTGAAGATTTGGTTAGGTCTCTTATTCTTAATACCTACCTTCGCAAACCAATGAATATCATATGGCAAAAACAACACAAGAACTATTAGCAGACCTTGGTATCAAGGCCAAAAACGAAAGTATATGCACCGGTAGACAGTGGATCACTTCACTGGGTACTGAGACTGTAGAGGTCTTCACTCCAGAGACTGGCGAAAAGCTAGCCGAAGCAGTATTCGCTAGCGATAGCGAGTATGAGCACGTGGTGAAAAAAGCTCAAGAAGCTGCTGCATATTGGAAGACTGTACCAGCACCACTTCGTGGTGACATAGTACGTCAGTACGGTATAAAGCTAAGACTTCGTAAAAAAGATTTAGGTAAACTAGTGAGCCTAGAAATGGGTAAAAGTTACCAAGAGGGACTAGGTGAGGTGCAGGAGATGATAGATATCTGTGAATTCGCAGTAGGACTTAGTCGCCAGCTTTATGGACTTACCATGCACAGTGAGCGACCAGAGCATAGAATGTATGAGCAGTGGCACCCCGTAGGTTTAGTAGGTGTTATATCTGCATTTAATTTTCCGGTAGCTGTATGGGCTTGGAATAGTATGATAGCCGCAGTATGTGGAGATGTTACTATCTGGAAGCCAAGTGAAAAGACTCCACTAACGGCTATAGCATGCCATAACCTGATGCAGGAAGTGATTATAGAAAATGACCTTCCAGAAGGACTCTTTAACCTAGTGATAGGTGATCATAAGATAGGAGAGGCTATGGCTAAGGATAAACGAGTACCCCTTATTAGTGCTACTGGTAGTACACGTATGGGTCGTAGAGTGAGCCAGGTAGTAGGAGCTAGATTAGGTAAATCATTGCTTGAGTTAGGCGGCAATAATGCGGTGATTATCAGTGAAAAAGCTAATCTTGATAATGCACTCGTAGCAGCAGTATTTGGCTGTGTAGGTACTGCAGGACAGAGATGTACAAGTACACGAAGACTTCTGATTCAAGAGTCTGTGTTTGAAGACTTTAAAAAGAAACTAGTAAACGCATATGGTCAATTGAGTATAGGTGATCCTCTAGACGAAAATAATCATGTAGGTCCACTCATAGATAAAGATGCAGTAGCGGCTTTTGAAAGAGCGGTACGTGCAGTAGAAGAAGAAGGTGGCGAAGTGCTCACAGGTGGTGAGGTGCTCACGGGCAAAGGCTACGAAAGCGGTTGCTATGTAAAGCCATGTATTGCTGAAGCTCGCAATCATTTTGAAATAGTGCAAGAAGAGACTTTTGCTCCTATAGTGTATCTAATTCCATTTAAGACTTTAGACGAAGCTATCCTGATGCAAAATGACGTGAAGCAAGGACTTAGCTCTGCTATATTCACAGATAGTCTTCAAGAAGCAGAAGCATTCCTTAGTGCTGCAGGCAGCGACTGTGGTATCGCTAATGTAAATATAGGAACCAGTGGTGCTGAGATAGGTGGAGCCTTTGGTGGAGAGAAAGAAACAGGCGGGGGACGCGAGAGTGGTTCGGATGCTTGGAAAGTATATATGCGTAGACAGACTACGACCATAAACTACGGTAAAAGTGTACCGTTAGCTCAAGGGATCAAGTTTGACTTATAGATAGGTTTTTAGCAAGAAGACTTCTCGCATTGGAACACGCCTTGAGGCATATGCCAAAACGAAAGAAGCCCGATAATCAAAAGATTATCGGGCTTCTTATTGGGACGTATCTTTGTTTTTTACTAATTAATATCCCAATACTGATATAATTTATTGGCTCACATGAAATTTACGGGGAGTAGTTAGTTTTGTAGTGTGATAAGTGATGTATTAATCGGGCAAATATTGCCTTTAAAACTGCTAGAGCATTTTGAGATTACGGCGGTTCAGAATGTTGCAGACAAAAATGGAG
>JBDNFQ010000291.1:0-5020 GCA_041689715.1 Bacteroidia bacterium | reverse complement strand
TTGTTTTGTTCATGTTTTTTCTCATTTTGATAGTTCAAAGGTGTAGAGAGAACGTAGGGATTTATAATCGAATGACGAAGTCATATTTGAGTGTCACCGTAATTTAGTGAAACGACAGTAATTTATAAATTTAATTTTGCATAATATGATTTTAAGTAAATGTATATTCATTTTAATAGTAACAAATAATATTAAAACAGGCATTTGAGTATATTAATTGTAAAATACGATAAAATAAAGATGTGACTTGTAAATACGCCAGTGTAGAAAGGGTTTGAGAGTATCTTACGCTGCCTCAGCTACTAATACAAAAAAGGAATACCGAAGTGAATTTGGTCAATGCTATAGCAAATAGCAGTGTCGAAGTTGGATAGTTTGTTCCTCCATATTATATTCAATTATAAATCTTTCTAAAACTCATTGTGTTTGTACTAGAACATAGTAGGGTGTTGCTAAAGTAGATTAGTTTAGCATGACAATAGAAGATAAAAGAATAGGTGTTGCGGCTATTTATTGGCTAGGAATAAACAGCTCTACTGTAAATATTAGGTTTTTCTTAACACGATTTTTACAGTAAAGAAGCATTTTGCAGCACCCTCCCTAAACAAATTTCACTTCTCAACCGTTAATTTGTCAAACACAAAAAGAACATGAAAAGAGTAGCAACAGCTCAATGGAAAGGTACCGGACTAGACGGTACAGGAAGTCTCACAACCCAAAGTGGAGCATTCCAAGATCAACCGTATTCATTCAAGACCCGTTTTCAAAATGATGACGGTAAGCTAGGTACTAATCCCGAAGAGCTAATAGCGGCTGCTCACGCTGGTTGTTTTAATATGGCCCTTAGCTTTCAGTTAGCAGGTGCAGGTTTTCCTGCTACTAGCTTAGATACAGAGGCTATCGTAGCTATGCGAAACGAAGATGTGCATTGGCATTTTGATACTATCACGCTTAACCTTGTAGGAGATGTGCCAGGTATAGATGAGGCTAAGTTTTTAGAACTAGCCACTGCTGCCAAAGACCATTGCCCTATCTCTGAGGCTCTGTCTGCCGTAAAAATAATACTGAACGCTAGCTTGAAGTAAGCAGAACGTTTTTCACACTATCTTATTAGAATAGAGATTCGTGGATTTTTAAAAATCTTGGGTTAAGTCTCTTAATCTGCAAAAAGCTGCTGTCGAGTGGCTTTTTGTATTTTACTCTTAGTACCCACTTGCATCACGAGCAAACTGTACCTTCAAGTAATGTACCTGTAGCTCGTTTATTTTAAGAGCAATGAAATAATGTCCGTTGGGCAGATCTGCATCTGGAGTCCACTGTGCATTATATTTCTCAGGAGTAAGCTTTCGTTGTTCTAAGATAGCCACCTTTCTTCCTTGCATATCAAATACGAGTAAGCTCACTTCCGCAGCTTTAAACACGCCGTAGTTTATCTGAATACTCGCAGTAAATGGATTAGGAGTGACGGTGTATATGATTCCCTTGTCTAGGTGCAAGTCGCCTGTACCCATTAGTCCTTTTCCGTCTACGGCTATATCCCAGGTGCCTTCCAGTACGCCATTGCCATCATCTGTGAGTGCTATGATGCGGTGCGTAGCATCGTATTGACCACTAGTAATGCTGGCCGCCGCATCTTCTGATATACTCGTATCTCCTGCGAAGTACAGCTGCGTAGTGATAGTAGAAAATCCCGGAGGTGTTATTTTGAAATGAATATGCGATGGGCGGTATTTGCTTCCATTCAGGTATTTGCCGGGTTGTATAGATTCGAACATGTAAAATCCTTGAGCATTGCTCACTACTTGTCCTCGTAGGTTAAAGCCACTATTATCGTACGCTCCAGCAGCATCAGCTTGCCACATGTCTACTATAGTATTAGGGATAAATTCGGAGCAGTCTAGGTTTTGTACTCTGCCCGTTATTCGGATCTTAGTTCCTGTCTCTGAGTCTTTTGCTAGTTTTCCATTGGCGAGAGTCGGAGGGTTATCCGTGTAGAATGGTCCTTCACCGTAGTAGTCTAGTGTCGTTTTTTCGCACTCCTCTTTTTTAGTGCTTCTTAGTGTTTTGGCCCTTGCAGTAAATGGCATAAAAGTAAATGCTGCTGCAGAAAGAGATAGGTTTCTTAAAAATTGACGACGAGAGTCCATGTGCTTGCTCATTTGGTAAAGGTATAAATAAGAAGTGTAGTGTGCTAATTTTCTAATTGTAGATTAGATAGTGGATGCAAAGATGGAACCGCTGAAATGGTAGCATACCAATGTGATTCCTTAATAATTCTAAACGGAAAGGCTCGCCATTATAGTTTTTGTTATTAGGTAGAAGGTTTTGGTGTGATAAAGTAAAGAGTAAATCGAAGTGGCTGTCCATTATTAGCTGCGACTCAGCAGATATTACGTAATCTATCCTGATGGAGATAGTATACCGATTACCTTTGCACCAAATTATAAAGAGGAGTGAGGTCGAGAGAAGATTGTCATTTCAAACAGAATATATGACATTTAAAGAACTAGGCCTTTCCGATGCCTTACTAAAAGCGGTAGAAGAGCTAGGATACGTAACACCTAGCCCAATTCAAGAAAAAGCAATTCCAAGAGTATTAGAAGGCAAAGATGTACTAGCATCTGCCCAAACAGGTACAGGTAAAACCGCATGTTTTGCTATGCCGATGATACAATTACTTACTAAAGAGCCACCTAGAAGCAAACGAGTAATTAGAGCATTAGTGCTCACGCCTACTCGTGAACTTGCTGCTCAGGTACTTGCAGATATCGAGACCTACAGTAAACACATAGATTTACGCAGTATGGTGATCTTTGGCGGTGTAAAACAAAGCTCGCAAGTAAATAAATTAAGAAACGGCGTAGACATATTAGTGGCTACCCCTGGTAGATTAATGGATCTTCAAAATCAAGGTTTTGTGTCTTTGAGAGATGTAGAATTTTTGGTGCTGGATGAGGCAGATAGAATGCTCGACATGGGTTTCTTAAGAGACATCAAAAAAATAATGGGTATGATGCCTGCAAAGCGTCAGAATCTATTATTTAGTGCTACGTTTTCTCGTGAGATTCGTACACTTGCCAATGGTATATTGACTAATCCTGTAACGGTAGAAGCTACACCAGAGAATACTACAGCAGAGTTAGTGGATCAGTTTGTATACAGAGTAGATGCTAGCCGAAAAACCGAACTAATCACCAAATTGATTTGGGATGGAAACTGGCATCAGGTGCTTGTTTTTACCAGAACTAAGCACGGAGCTAATAGACTGACAGAGAAGCTGAATAAGGCGAAGATAACTGCCGCAGCTATTCACGGAAATAAGTCTCAAAACGCTCGTACGAAAGCACTAGCTGAGTTCAAAGACAAGACGATAAGCGTACTTGTAGCTACAGATATCGCAGCTAGAGGTCTTGATATTCCGTTGCTTCCTTATGTTATCAATTTTGAATTGCCTAACGTGCCAGAAGACTATGTACACCGTATAGGTAGAACAGGTAGAGCAGGAGCCAGTGGCCAAGCTATCTCGCTAGTAAGTGCAGATGAAGAAGAATATGTGCGGGGCATAGAAAAGCTTCTTGGTATGCGACTAGAAGGTACTGAGATAGAAGGTTTTGAGCCTACTAAAGGTCCTGTGGAAGGGGGCAATAAGCGTGTGCAAGGCCGAGGTGAAAGTAACAATAGAGGCGGCGGAGGCCAAAACAGAAATAGCGGCAACCGTAATGGCGGCGGCAGTGGCAATAGCCGAAACTTCAGACGAAAGACAAATAGTAACGCTGGCAGCGGAAGTTCTGACAGAGGTTAATTAGTCTTTACAATCGCATTTTTCGCATTCTTCTGGGGTGTTAAAACCGTATTAATAAGTTACAGGTAACCCCGTTCTGTATCCTATTTATCTAATTAGGATTACAAAAAAAAGGTCAAAACCTGAATGGCTCTGACCTTTTTCCTATGCGTATAGTGGTTGCTAGTCTATGAGCAATGGAGCTTTTCCATCGGTTACTATTATCTTACTGTTAGGAGATTTAGATAATTCTCTGAATGCTTCTATACTTTTCAGCTTGATGATCTCTGGGGTAAGACCTTCTGCCAAAATCTTTTGAGCATCTCGTGTACCCGTGGCTTCTATTATCTTACGATCGGCTTCTAGTTTCTCCTGTTGCAAGATGAATATCATACGCAGTGCATCTTGCTCCGCTTGTAGTTTTTGCTCTATAGAGGTAGCTAGACCAGGAGGCAGTTGGATACTCTTCATTAATACAGATTCTATTATGATGCCGCTTCCTTCTAGTAGTTCGTCCATTTTATTTTTTATAGATAATTCTATATCAGCTCGCTTGCCGGAGTGCATGTCCTTGGCAAAGTACTTGGCACATACATCTGATGATGCGGAGCGAAATACGCTCGCTATGATAGACTCATATCTGGCCCCGTAGGTACGAAGGATATTGGCTATGCTGTCTTTCTGTATGCGGTGGAGTATGCTTATTTCTGAGGTTACACTTAACCCTTCTTTACTCGGTAGATTGAGTACTAATTTCAGGTTATTGGTCTGTGTAGAGGTCTTTATCACCTTAGTGACGAAAGGATTATAGATTACGGTACCTTCTGAGTATACGTTTTTATTGAGTTTGCCTAGACGCTGCTTTACGGCTACTTGACCAGGTCTCACTACAGAGCAGCTTGCAAAAAACAAAATACTGAGTGACAATAGAATGATGGTTGGTTTTTTCATATGGATGTTTATTAAGTTATACTTGTTTATATACACAACAAAAAATAGTCCAAAAGGTACGATTACCTAATGGCTTATGACTGCGAAATGGCAGTGTATACTGGGTTGTACACCAGGCTCTAGTGGGCTGGACAGTTTTGGTGTTTTGTCAGCTAATGTGGCTATGCTTCTGCATAGTTGTATCGAAAGATGAATAAAAGCAAAGTGTCATATGAATCCTTATTTTTTTACCCTTAAGGAATTAAGAAGTTTAAGGTTTTTTTCATCGAAGATGAAAAACTTTATGTT
>JBDNFQ010000290.1:0-10272 GCA_041689715.1 Bacteroidia bacterium | reverse complement strand
TCGCCTCTGTTTTGCTCGACAATTTCAAAGTAAATAACATCAACTCGTCCAACAAAATATTACACGAAAAAACAGCCTCCCAAATGTCTACATGAAAAAAAAAGCATAAAATTAGCCTCCCGTTTGTCTATTACACCTAAAAATGAAATCCTATAGCCAATAGCTGAGGAGCTTCTATTCGCCACCCATTGTTTTTTAATGTAAAACTGTTATCCTCATTTGAAATGCGACCTTGATAATGAGCGACTCCTAAAGTTAAGTTAAGTGAAAACCTGTCTACAGGTTGATAGATAAGTCCTCCTCCGATAAATATAGCTTTGAATTGAGATTTAGAGAGGATAACCCTTACTTGGGCAGTATTTATGCCAGTGCCACAGTAGTCCACATATTGAGGACGTTCTCCTTTAGCACTGCCTACACGCAACCCAGCAGACACAAAAGGTCTAACCTTTGTTGTTCCAAATTCTTTTTTGGCGTGTATAAAAAAGTTATATCCTTTAGATGCGTTTAGGACAAAAGAGGTGTCCAGATCCATGTTATAAATTTCAAAGAAAGGGCTTAATGTTTTGTTAGTTAAGTTGGGTGAATAAAATCGTGAAATCCCGATTTGAATAGAGACTGGCGTTGCCTCTCTCTCATAAACGAGTACATATCGATAATCAGAATTAATGCCGAAGGATAAGGTGTTTTTTGATTGTGCGTAGGATTTGCCATAACCAAGAAGCAAAAACAGAGGAACAAAAAATTTACCTAAGCACTTCATACTGTGTCAAAAATACTATATTTTCAACAGTAAAATTCTCCGCCACTATAAACGAAGCCTAAAAAGAGAGTTTTGATGGTGCTGTAGCTTGCAGAATGGCAATTTGAATTGTACTTCGAAACTCCTTCTATGAGCTTCAGAAATGAAAGGTATTACTGCTTTTTGCATCAAGGCAAAGACAGAAAAAGACATAGTAGAGACCAAAAAAAGGCAACTGGCAAGAGTTGCCTTACTGGATTAAGTAATCTAAAGTCTTACCGCTTAACGTTTAAAGTTATCTCTAACTTCACTTCATCACTGAGTATAAAACCGCTTTCTCCTACATTGAAGTCTAATCTGTCTAGCTTCATTGATCCAGAGAACTTGCCTATACTTTCGCTCTTCACAAAGGTAAAAGGCATCGAAACATTTTTGGTTGTACCCTTTATGGTTACATCAAATTGACCAGTAAAGCCATTGTCGCTTTTGGTGATAGATGTAGATCTCATTTCTATCTTCGGATGATTTGCTACGTCAAAGTATTCTTCTTTTCTAAGGTGTTCGTCTCGTTTATCTATGCCTGTATTTAGAGTGGCAGATTTCACAGAAGCATAAATGCTCGAGTTATCTAAGTCGTTAGCATCAAATTTTATAGCTGCGGCAAGCCCTTTAAAAGAACCATCTACAGCAATTCCTGCGTTTTTGATTTGAAACACTACAGAACCTGTAGTAGGTGTCCAGCTAGTTGCCGCGAAAGCTATTAGCGATACGAAAGCAAATGATATTAGTAAATTTATTTTTTTCATGATAGGTTATTTTCTAATTGTTAAACGGTTTAAAGTGGATAGAGAGTATTCCCATCAAGGACTTGTATCTGAATCTGTCGTTATTGTCATTATACGAGATTTGCTGGGCCATAGTATATTCGGTAAATAAGAACGTGAGTCCGGCATTTACTGATAATTTTTTATTGAAATGGTAAGTAGCGTATAATTCACTGTTTAGCATGCTGATATCATTATCGCTGATTAGTAGCACATTATACGGAGTAGGTTTGGCTAGTATAGTTTCAGGACTTGCACTTGGTCTATTACTGCTTATCATCTTTCCTTCTCTACCAACTCCAAAAGCTATGCCAGCAGCGTCTATATTGAAGCCAATACCCCACCTATCAGAGAAGTCATACGCTATGTAGATGACCGCGTTTAGAGAGTTATGTTGTGCATTGTGTACACTAAAGGTATCCATATTCTCCTGTATGTTTTCGATGAAGAGTACCTCTGGTCCTTTTTCACCGCTTGTGAGATAAGCGGGTGCTGTCACATAGTATTTATCATTATTGAGATATCCATTGAATCGCACGCCATACCCAAGTTTGAATTTTTTATTCGCAGTTATGCTGTAGAGTTGTTTCCAGGATAGTGCTACATTTACTTCTTTAGGAGCATAGGATAGTGCGAGTCCAAAATCATGGTTTTGCTTGAAGGGTTGGCTAAAGCTAGAGAAGCTTAAGCAAACTAAAATCAGGGTCGTTATACTATTCATATCCAGGTATTAAAAAAAAGACTTACTAAAAACAATAGCAGAAAATTGGTAACGCCCTACTTCTCGGTAGTACAAGCTGAAACAATCGGTATCATACGTTAATCGGCAATTCAATTAACGTATGATTCGCGTATTTCTTACAAAGGGACTTCCTTGCATATCATTCACCACCTTGTTTCGTAGCGGTTTGATAGCATTTAGTAGTGTAAGAACCCAGTGGTGGTATGTGGGGTTAAGCATTATATAGTTGAGTATTTCAGCCTTGTTTACTCTACCTCCAAAGTGCTTATCCCATTGTTTATTATACTTGTTTGTAAGGGTTTTAAAATCAGTATCTTCTAGGATTAGTTGTGATAGAAGAAGAGCACTCCGTGCTGCTATACTCATCCCATTTCCACTCAGAGGACTAATACTTCCGGCAGCATCGCCTACAAAAAGCATTTGGTCATTAAATAGTGCCTGCTTATTGAATTTCACATTGCTAATTACGAGGGGTTTATCCCACACGAACTTTGCGGTTTGGTATACTTCTTTAAGTTTTGCATTTTGCCAAAGTACGTTTTTTTCCAACTGCTCTATGGAATTGTTTTGCTCTTTCAGTTTATTAGCATCTGCTAGGTAGCATAGACAGTAGAGATCCTCTTCTACTTTACTCATACCACAATATCCTCCATCAAAAGAGTGGAGGGAAATCAAGTCGTCTCGAAAATCTCCTTTTATATGGTGTTTTACACCTAGGAAGTTTCGGGTAGAAGGTTTCTTTGGTTCTTTTAGATAGCCTGCAGAGTATTTGCCGTGGGAGCCTATAATGAGAGCAGCTTCTGCATTTTGTGAGCTAGTTTCAATAACGTTTCTATCAACAGATAGCACCTTACTGTTGTCGTAAAACACAACCCCAGAGCGTTTCATTTGCTCGGCTAGTTCGTAGTCTAATTTGTATCTGCTCAGGCCAAAGCCCCCAATTTTGAGTTTGGAGTTCAATTCACCGCCTTTTTGCGAGGTAAGTTTTAGGTCCTTGATCGTGGGAAGGTTCCAATCATCTAGGGGAAGACCGAGTGATTTAAAAAAGGCATACGACTCTAATGATATAAATTCTCCACACACCTTGTGACTCGGGAAGGTCTCCTTTTCGAAGACTACGACCTTTTTGCCAGCGTCGGCCAGTAGTATCCCCAAGCTACTGCCAGCTATACCGGCTCCTATAATACCGATATCGTACTTATCCATAGACGATTATTTGGTGGCGAAATGCCCACTTCCACTTTACAGTGTAATGAGTTGCTCCAGTTTGTGACAGAAGAGCTAACCATTCTTTTTTCTTAAATCCACGCAGCACACTTAGCGGTGCATCATTCTTTACTAGGTGAGATTTGGAGAAGAGGTGAGTTAAAGCCTTAATGAAATAATAGGCAACAGGGTTTCGTTCTAAGTCGTTGATTATTAAAGTGCTTTTGTTTTTTAGAGCAAATTGAATAAGCTCTACAATTTGCTCATCAGTGAGATGGTGGGTGAATAAACACGCATGAAGAACGTCTATTGGGCTGATATGAGTACTGGCGTTTCTGTAATCGTCCGTAATAAACGTAAGCTGCTCTGGCAAATGAGATGCAGCATATTGAGTACAAACTTTTTTTAGGTCTACCCCGTAAAGATTGCAATCTATAGTATTTCTTTGGGCGTATTTGTATATTTTGTGTAGCATATCTCCGCCGCCTGAGCCAATGTCTACAATATTCTTGTTCTGAATTTTTATTTTCTTAAACGCATTAATAGAAATACTATAACCTCCTAGTAGTGTGTTTATTGAATGCAGTTCTTTAAGGTTTAGAATGAGGTCTTGTTCTGTAACGTCACCATCTAGCAGCTCTTTGGTATGGGAACGATGTTTAAACATAAGATAGGAGGGCTGATTCTAATGTAAGTCCAGGGCCAAAGGCACACGCTATTAGTTCGTTTTTGTCTGAGGATCTGTTGTTTAGCATTTCCTTTAGAACGAATAGAATAGTAGCCGAAGACATGTTTCCGTTTTCTAAAAGTACTTTTCTAGAGGCCGATACTTCCGACTCGTCTAGGTTTAGAGTTGATTGTATTCCATCTACTATTTGTTTTCCTCCAGGGTGTATTGCCCAACCAGTTGAACTTGGTATTCTGTTGAATAGCGTTTTTATATCAAGTGATGCTTTAATGCTTTTTGGCACTTCGCTAGACAGAGTCATTAGAAATCCGTCTGTAGAAATTTTCCAACTCATCTCACCCTTGGAATAGGGTATGAGTCTAGACTCAAAATCTTCGAGCTTTAGCTTAGCCTCTTTATCTTCTGATGAGAGGACTACAGAAGCGGCTCCATCTGCGAAAATGGAATTAGAAAGCAAGTAGTCATCTATAAACTTATTCTGAAAGTGAAGTGTACAGAGTTCTACCGAAACCAGCAAGACTGTTCTATTGGGGGTATTACAAATATCCTTGGCCATTCGCAGGCCCGTGAGGGCAGCGTAGCAACCCATAAAGTTCACATTATACCTTCTAATGTTTGTAGGTAGCTGGAAGTGATTGATGAGATCAATTTCAACTCCTGGAGCTTGCATACCTGTGCAGCTGATAAAGATAATGTCTGTTATATAATCTTTATCGTTTTTAAATGCTTGATTGTTTTCTATGGCTTCTATAGCAAGTTCTAAGGCAGAGGTGTGATATGTAGCGAGTTTTTGTTCTAGTGACATGGCCACTAGCTTTTTGATATCAGGCTCTACACAGTTTCTCTTGTTTATGGCACTTCTAGCGGTCAGAAACTTTATTTTACGGTGAATATCAGCATCTTCTGTCATAGAAGAGTAGATGTCGCAAAACTCGTCTTGAGTAAGTGAGTGCTTGGGAACTGCGGTTCCTATGTCTAAAATATAGCTCAAAGTATTATGTAACAACCAAATAAAGGAAGAATAGATTTAGAACTACAGCAGCTATTATGTTCATATACATCGTGTGTTTGTAGTCTGCGTGTTTGGTGTCTTCCCATACCTTGCTAGCCCAGTATACGAAATATCCTATAATAGGAATTTGTGCAAGGGTGAATAGGTAAAACGTATTGATGTCTGTTTCCTTAAAGTGTAAGAAGTAAAAGAGTGTAGCGATACCGAACATAGCACCAGCAAATAGGAAAGTGCCTCTATAACCTAGCTTGTAACTTAAGGTGGTCACTCCGTCTGCCAGGTCACTTTCGTGTTGGTAAATCTGTGTAAGTGGGTATATAGCTCCTATTTGGAAGGAAGTGGCTAATAGTGCGAAAAATGCTTTTGTTCCTATTGTAAGTAGGCTGCTGTCATAAAACTCTTGTGAGCAACTGTAGGAGACTAAATAGAAGGTAAAAGCTCCTTGGAAAATGAAAATCACTAGAAAACCTAAAAAGGCGTACTTTTTGAATCGGACGGGTTTGTAACTATAGAGTCTTGAAGCCAATATATATATGAGCACTAGAAAGGCTAAAGAAGTTTCTATGGTAACGGATAATACAAGAGCTGAAATATCTATTGTGTTCGCCAACCATAGCATTTTGGAGTTAGGTGGCGGTGGATTCTTGAGTCCACCTACGCTGCCCTGATCCTGATCGTAATAACTATTAAATAAGTTGCTGGCAGGGTAGACTAGTAAGTGAAGGATAACAAAAATGAATAGAGCGTTTTGCGGATGTATATTTTCTACTTGCGATAATGCAAACAAATACACTGGCATGAGCAACAAGGAAAAATGCAGTCTGAGATGCGTAAAAGCGTCTATCCACTCTTGTTTATTGCTTGCCATTCAATTCTATTCTTTGGTTAAGTGTTATTTGCCAGAGTGTAATCCATCCTTCATCTGCGGGGTAATAGTTGTATTCTGGACCTAGTACTAGCTTAGCTTCTTGAGCTACCGAAGTGAGCGGAAGTAGACTAAAAACAAGACGGGGCGTTTTTCTCATGAGTTCAAATTTACGAAAACAAAAAATCCCTTACGCTAAGCATAAAGGATTTAAATATTTTATAGAATTATGCTTCGTTTACCAATCGTCGTCATCTATGAATGGAGTGGCGGCACAGGTAGCTTTCAGGTCATCAATTAATCTCGTGATTTGATTATTACAAGCCATAAGAATTTTATCGTTACCTCGTATGTTCTTTTTGGCAGTAAGGTAGTATTCCATATAAGTAGCGTCATCTTCTTTCCCTCCTGACCTATCAGGAGTAACGTGTACAAAGTTGTTGAATTTATATCTGTATCTTTCGTCTTTGAATCTCAATTCCATTTCAAACTCTATAACCCCGACGGTAGTTTTTTGGTATGGATTAACTTCTACAGTTAGGGGCATTATAACATAAGCTTTTATAGTTTGGCCTTCTTTACCGTCTGGGTCTAATCCAGCTTTGTCAATCATTCGCTTGGCTTCTTTTTCACCAAATTGTTTTTTCATCCAAACAATTGCTCTTGCGTACAAAGAGTCTGCACTAGAATAATCTTCTCCTCCTAAATCTAAAAATCTATCAGGGACTATAACTTCTACTATTTCTACGAAAGTTACTAATTGATCCGTGCTGTCATATGGCATGCCTATGAATCTTTCATAAGGTTTAGCCTCAATATCTGGACGTGAGGATCTAACATAGTCTTGACCGCCGTTTCCGTAGTTAAAACCACCATCGCCTCCCCAAGAGTCGTCGCTGCCCCAGCCATCGTCTGCAGCAGAATCTAATGCTGGTGCCCCAGAACCTGAAGGGTCGTAGTCGTAAGCGGTCTTGGCCTTGCCTCCGCCGCCATTATCCCAAGAATCGCCAGAATTATCCCAAGTGTCTCCAGAATCGTCCCAAGATTGTGCGTTGGTCAATAGACCGAAAACACAAAAAGAGAGTAGTGTAAGAATAGTCTTTTTCATTGTTTGTATTATTTCCTTTCACGGAAGCTAAGTAGTATGCCGACCGTAAATTGGTCAACGAAAATAGTTTAAATTATATTGTGTGCAAGTTAATAGTTTGTGGATTAAAATATTTTGTATCTAAAATTTATACATACACCAGTTTTGCTTTATTTTGCTCGCATCAATGAAAAAGAAAAGAATAATTGAATTGTGCTTTGTGCTGATAGCTTGGCAGTTGTGTGGGTGTGCAGACCGTGTAAGTAAGGTAGAGAGTATGGCCGAAGACTTGAGTGTGGATGAGCATAGCTATGCAAATTTTAACGATGTGCGTGTACAACACTTAAGTTGGGACGTGACTGTAGATTTTGAATCTAAAAGAATTACAGGTGCCGCAAAATGGGACATAGAAAATAGGACAGGGGGTCGCATCTTAGTTCTGGACACAAGGCAATTGTCTATCAATAGTATTGTACTGGACAATGGGAAGGAAGCCGATTTTGTCTTAAGTAAGGCTGATTCTGTTTTGGGTCAATCTCTTAGCATAGAAATAGAGCCAGAAACCAAGTGGGTTTCTATAGATTATGCTACAAGTCCAGAAGCGGAAGCCTTGCAGTGGCTAGCTCCTGAGCAGACATTAGGAAAAGAACATCCCTATTTGTTTAGCCAATCACAAGCAATTCTTGCTCGTACATGGATTCCTTGTCAGGACGGCCCAGGTGTAAAATTTACCTATGAGGCTAAAGTGAAAACGGATCCTAAGCTATTAGCACTAATGAGTGCTAAGAATACTCAAACTAAGTCTAAAAACGGCAGGTATTCATTTGTAATGGATCAACCTATTAGTTCTTACCTACTCGCCCTTACCGTGGGCGACTTAGAGTTTTCGAGTACAGGCAGAAACAGTGGAGTCTATGCCGAGCCCGAAATGCTAGAAAAAGCAGTTTGGGAATTGCAAAGTATGCAGAGTATGATAGATAGTGCAGAGCTGCTTTACGGTCCGTATGCATGGGAAAGATATGATGTAGTTATACTGCCACCTAGTTTTCCTTTTGGTGGCATGGAAAATCCACGACTCACTTTTGCTACGCCTACTATCATAGCTGGAGACAGAAGTTTAGTGGCTCTTATTGCACATGAGCTTGCTCATAGCTGGAGTGGAAATCTAGTTACAAACGAAACCTGGAATGATTTCTGGTTAAATGAAGGATTCACTGTTTACTCTGAGCAGCGTATAATGGAGAAAATATACGGAGAGGCTTACGCTAAAATGCAAACTAAACTAGGGATGGGCGAGCTATTATTGACACTCCAAGATTTAGAAGAAGATGACAATTTAGAAGATACTCATCTGTATTTAGACTTGCACGGTAGAAATCCAGATGATGGAATGACAGATGTAGCGTACGAGAAAGGTAGGTTCTTCTTACAGAGAATAGAAGAGGTGGTGGGCAGAGAAAGATTCGACACTTTTTTGAAGGAATACTTTACCATAAATAAGTTTAAACCAATGAATACCAAGCGTTTTATAGCGTATTTATATGAGAATCTTCTGACCACAGTACCAGAGCAAAAAGAAGTAAATGCGGAAGTATGGATATACGGACCCGGATTGCCAGATAACTGCCCAGAGATCTATTCTGCTGAGTTAGATCGTGTAGAAAATGCAATAGCCAAGTTTAACACTAATTTAATCAAAGCATCTGCCATGGATACAGCGGGATATACTACTCACCATTGGCTGCACTTTTTAAGAGGTTTAAAAAATCTTAATTTTTCTAAAATGCAATCGCTAGATAAAGCATTTCAGTTCACAGAAACTGGTAATAGTGAAATAGCTTGTGATTGGTTTAAACACGCTATAGAGCAGAATTATAAGCCAGCGTACCCTGCTATGGAATCCTTTCTTCTGAGAGTAGGGCGTAGGAAATTCTTAGACCCACTATACAGCCGCTTGGCTCTGACCAAGGAAAATAAAGAATGGGCTACACGAGTTTATACCAAAGCACGCCCCGGATATCACGCAGTAAGTGCTAATACTATAGACGAAATATTAAATTATCATGAAATAGGTACCTTTGAGGGTAACTAAAAGTAATATTAAAATGAGAAATTGGACGAAATTTAGCTTTTTAGTGTTGGCGTGGGTGCTCATAGCAACTACAGCCTGCGAAAAAGGCCCATCAGCTAAAATCTACAATACTTGGAGCCTTGAAGACGTGAATATGCAGGATGCAGATAGCCTAACCTTAGCAAGATTAGAGTCTAAAGGAATTACCTACACCTTTTTTAAAGACGGAAAATATACGGCAAGCGGGGCTATTGTAGAAGAGGGGACATTCAAAATTAATGATGAAGGAACGAATTTAAGTATAACAGAGGGGAGTAACACAGCTAGGTACGACTTACAGCTCACAGAGAGTACATTAAGACTTAGCTCTGGAGAGCAATCAATGACATTTATAGTAAAAAAATAAGAATATGGGAATTTTTGATGCATTTAAGAAAAAAGCAGGGGTAAAAGCCGAAGAGGGACATCCGATACAGGAATATTTAAAAGACGCTGATTTGGCGATAGAAAATTTACAAGTAGTAGAGGAAAATGGAACAGTCACTATCATGGGTAGTGTACAAGATGGCGAATCTGCGGACAAGGTAGAAGAATTGTTAAGGGCAAAAAGAATACCGTCTTTAACCAATAACCTAACTATTGCAGATTTATCGCACTTAGGAATAGAATATACCGTGACCACCCATTCTGGCAGGCTAAACTGTAGAAAAGGACCAGGTACTCAAGATGAAATAGTGGGAAAATTTTCGGAAAATACGGTAGTTACATTAGTACAAAAGCACAATGCGACGTGGCATAAGGTACGTGGAGATAAGACGGAAGGCTATTGTCGTACTAAATACTTGATAGAAGTAAGCGGTACATAAACAGTACGGTGCAATACGATTTTAAAAAAAGGTACATTCAACTAGCAAGTGCGACACTAGGATACAAAAATAGTTCATTAGGGGTTTTATAATCTAGATTTTTTCTAGGTCTAGAATTGAGTAGATTTTGATAAGTAATAATCTGTTTATGAGTTACTAGTTCAAAGCT
>JBDNFQ010000289.1:0-8392 GCA_041689715.1 Bacteroidia bacterium | reverse complement strand
ATATAAACAGAAATGAGAAGCATAAAAACAAAGAAAGAATACGAAGTACTTTGCACACGCATAGAGGAACTGCTGCTCGTAGTAGATAATGAAACGCCTACGGATGATAAAAACTTCATAGAGCTGGACTTACTCTCTGACCTAGTGGCAGATTATGAGGAGGAGCATATTCCGGTGACTCCACCTACTCTGGTAGAAGTGATAAAACTAAGAATGTACGAAATGGATCTCAACCAAATCAAACTTTCTGACCTACTAGGTGTGAGCAAGTCTCGTGTAAGTGAATACCTCAATGGCAAAAGTGAACCAACACTAAAAGTAGCTCGACAAATTTGTGTAAAGTTAAATATCGATGCCCAAACGGTTTTGGGTGTTTAAGTAATGGGATTCCAAGACTTTATATTTAAGCTTACTAAAACTCATAAGATCTATTTATTTGAGTTAGTAGCTGGTTGTCCAATCACCTTCCCAAAGGGTTGGCGAAAATTCAAGATAGACATTCCAACAGCATTTTATGATGAGAAAAATAATGCCGGAATTACAATCTATAACTATGAGATAAATGAATCTACTATAGAAACATACACATCTCTATTAACGGATGAATATTCTTTAGAACTCACTGATTTTCTAAACCTTTTCAAAAACGAACACTCTGCCGTAGCTCTGAATAAAAAGGAATCAGATTATTTTGAGTATCGCATATTAAAGCTGCACAAAACCAAGTCATTAATTGATATTACCATTGCAGGAAAGAAGGAAACTCCTGATAATAGTTCATTGTTCAAGGAGTTTGAGTCTTTGGTGTTGAATCTAAAGTGATAACTGCTCCAAAATAAGTTCCCCTATCTCCTCACCTCTAGTCAACGCCATCACTCTTCGACTAAGGGTGACAAAAACAACAGCATTTCTCTAACATATCCGTGTAAATTGAAAATAATTTTGGTGTATTATGCAAATAAAAGTGGTGTATATTGAATATATTTTTGGTGTAAATTGAAAATAGTTGGTTATATTTGTCATGTAATGAACTATAAAAGGACGCTATATCTTATCTTCAAAGAGTACCTTACTAAGTATCCTATCTTGGCTATTACCGGACCTAGGCAGTCTGGCAAAACTACTTTCCTGAAAACCCAATTCCCTGATTACGAGTACGTCTCATTAGAAAACATAGACCACAGAGAATTTGTAAAACGAGATATAAAAGGATTTTTAGCTCGGTATAGTGACAGAGTCATCTTTGACGAAGTGCAGCAAGTACCCGAACTATTTTCGCAGCTACAAGATGTAGTGGACTCTAGCCGCAAAATGGGGCAGTATATTCTGTCTGGTTCACAAAATTTTAATCTGATACATAACATCACTCAGAGCCTGGCAGGCAGAGTGGGTATATTTAAAATGCTACCGTTTGACCTCGCAGAAATGAAAGAAGCCAACTGGCTAGCAGATGATCTTTCTACGGCTATGAATACTGGTTTTTATCCTGCTATATTTGATAGAAAGATAAAGAGTGATAAATACTATGCTGACTATGTAGAAACCTATGTAAAACGGGATGTAAGCCAGCTACTTAATGTACAAGACCAACGCACCTTTCGTAATTTTATAAAACTATGTGCAGCGAGAGCCGGGCAGCTACTCAACTATAGTGACCTAGCTAAAGATGCAGGAGTGAGCCATACTACGGCACGCAACTGGCTGTCTATACTAGAGACTAGTTTTATCGTTCATTTTCTAGATCCTTATTACAAAAACTATAGTAAACGTGTGATAAAAAGTCCCAAGCTCTACTTCTACGATACGGGGCTTCTCTGCTATCTGCTGAATATCAAAAGTGGTCAACTGGCTCCTTCTCACTCGCAGTATGGGCATATATATGAGTCCTTTGTTATCAATGAATTGCTTAAACAAAATGAGCATCAGATGCTGCTGAGAGAATACTGGTTTTGGCGAGATAGTAAAGGAAAAGAGATAGACCTTTTCTATACCGAAAATGAGCAGACGCATATAGCAGAGATAAAAGCTACGACTACCATCACCTCTAAACTATTTAAAGCAATGGATGATTTTGAGCGGATATCTACAGATACTATAGCCTCTAAGACATTATTCTACGGCGGAAAGGAAAACCAAAATAGAACCCATCATGCTATAGTAGGATGGGATAAATTGGAGTGGCAATAGAGCGGAACATAATGAAAATAATTTTGGTGTATTTTGCAAATAAAAGTGGTGTATATTGAATATATATCAATTAAACAATGACTATCAATTGATTACGTCACAATACTAGATCTACAAAAATAGTCCAAACAATGAGGCTATTTATACGAGCCACCACTCTTCATTCACGCTTCCACCCGATAGCTATCGGGTCCGCTCAAGATGACGAAGATCGTAGACCACTTTAGCCATAGGCGAACAGGCACCGTTACAACTGCTCCCGAATAAGCATCCCAATCTCTTCACCTCTTGTAAGTGTCATCATGTGGCTTCCACCTTCTACTATCAAAGTAGCCTTAACATTTTTTATAGGAATAGTGTTGTCTTGGTCTCCGTGTATATGGATTATGTTGGGGTTATAGCTTTCTCGTTGCCAGTTGATTATCATATCTACTGCACGCTTCATATAGATTTTGTCTTTGCTTTTTAGCATCCGCTTAAAGATGGCTTTTTCTTTGTTTCTATCTGGTTCTACTATGGGCTGCAGTAGCAGTGCTCCTACCCTAAACCAGCTGGCAGGTATAGCTCTATTTAGTCTCACTTTCTGCTGAAAACTATATCTGCCGGGCAGTTCTGCGGCACACTTGGCACTACTTATTAGTATGATTTTCTGAGGCTTTAGGAGATCTGCTAGCTCTGTACATATCATACCGCCAAGTGAAACTCCTATGCGACTATACTTTTCTGTAGTATCTATTTGGCTTACAAACCGTTTAGCATACTCGGGGAGCATTTCTCCTTTATAGGGTGTTGGCAGCTCCATATACTTCAACTCAAACGAATCTGAAAAATCCATCTTGCTAAATATAGCCGAGTCTGAACCCTGCCCAGGGAAGAGATAAAGTGTATGTTGAGCTTGTGCTGCCATCAATACAAATGAAACGATGTAGAATAGAATAAATCGCATCCGATGGATGCAGTACGTGTGGAATTGGATAAGGTTACTTCCTTACGTACGTATCTGCAAAGCAATCACTACATCCTTTGGGGTATAGAGAAATAGTATCTTGACCATGAAAACGTAAATCAAACGTTCCAAAAGACTCTTCTTTTGCTAAGGTAAGTGTATATCTGCCACTTGTAGGATCTGTGATTTCAAAATCACCTCTACTATCTTTTTTATCATTTGTACACTTTCGGTACTTCCCATTTTCTTTGAAAACAAGTTGTTTACTATAATCTACATCACTCGCTTTTATGAACGTACCACTGAAACCACCACTACTTTCTATCCACTCCCATTCACCTATTATATTTTCAGACTCAGGTGTAGGTAGATCAACTTCTTGGCAGGAGAAGAAAAGAAGTGAAACAAGTACGAACATATAGTTTTTCATTTGTCCAAAAATACAAAAAGCCCTCCGCATAGCGAAAGGCTTTAGACTTAAATTTCAATTTAGACTTAAACTTGCAACGTTCCTAAGTTGTTTACTCTTAGGTACATTCCGCTTATGGCGGAATACTCAGAGAGATAACTGGCTAAAGCGTGCCTACATTATTCACTCTTCGGTACATTCCGCTTATAGCGGAATACTCAGAGAGACAACTGGCTACAAAGTACCTACGTTATTTAAGTCGGCGAATGCTTTCTCTAAACGAGTGTTGTACGTCACTTCACCTTCTCTCATCCACTTACGTGGATCGTAGTATTTCTTGTTTGGTATATCATCTCCATCAGGATTGCCTATCTGACTACTTACATAGTCTTTCTTCGCAAGCATATAGTCTCTTACTCCTTCTGTAAAAGCATATTGCGTATCCGTATCTATGTTCATTTTGATAACGCCGTACGAGATTCCTTCTTTGATTTCTGCAGGTGTAGAACCTGATCCACCGTGAAATACGAAATCTACTGGATTACTTCCTGTATTGAATTTCTCTTGTACGTGATCTTGAGAATTTTTTAAGATAATTGGAGTCAACTTTACATTACCTGGCTTGTATACACCGTGTACATTTCCAAATGCTGCGGCTATCGTAAATCTTGGGCTTATTTTCATAAGCTCTTCGTATGCATAAGCTACTTCACTTGGCTGTGTATATAGCTTGCTGCTATCTACGTCCGTATTATCTACTCCGTCTTCTTCTCCACCTGTGATACCTAACTCTATTTCTAGTGTCATACCCATTTTGCTCATACGCTCTAGGTACTTTTTACAGATTTCTATATTTTCTTCTATAGGCTCTTCAGATAAATCTATCATATGTGAGCTGTATAGTGGTATACCTGTTTCTGCGAAGTTCTTCTCACTTGCATCTAACAAACCATCTATCCAAGGAAGTAATTTCTTAGCTGCGTGATCTGTATGCAGTATTACTGTAGCACCATATACCTTAGCTAGCTCGTGTACGTGCTTAGCTCCTGCTACACCACCTGCTATTGCAGACTTTTCGTTCTCGTTGCTTAATCCTTTTCCTGCAAAAAACTGTGCTCCTCCGTTACTGAATTGGATGATAACTGGAGATTTCAACTTAGCTGCGGTTTCTAAAGCTCCGTTTACCGTGCTGCTGCTTGTTACATTTACTGCAGGAAGTGCGTAGCTATTTGCTTTTGCATGTTGGAAAATTGCTTGTACTTGGTCTCCTGTAGCTACCCCAGGTTGTATATTATGGCTCATAATTGGTTTGTCTTATTGATGGGCAAATTTATGATTTTTTTTTGTAGGAACACCCCCCCCTTCCCCCACGGTTAGATTTCACCTAGTATGTTACTACAAAGGCGTGTTCCTATAATTGTTCAGAATCCTCATCCCATTTACTAATGTTTTCATCTATGTACTCCGAGATAGCATTATACTCCTCAACATTCCTAATAATTCTATCGTTGTATCTAGGTTGCCAACCAAAATCTACAAACCCAAGTTCTTTTAAGCATCTAGTTATTCTACCCTTGAAATGGTTTACAAATGCACCTAAAGAACCTTTCTGCAAAGGACTAATATGCCCTTTCCTTTCAAATCCATCTCCTAATGGCAGAATGCTCGGTGAAGCTTTTTCTGTGACCTCTTCATTTCTTAATTCAACAATCAAATGAATATGATTTGGCATTATGACATAATTTGGGATTACTATGTTTTTCTTATGCTCGATAGCCATATTGAGTTCGTTTAAAACAATCTCCCCAATTTCTGAATATTCTATTTTACCATTTTCAGTACTCCTAAAAAACAATCTCTATTTGCACACATTATTGTTACAAAATAGGAATCATTTGATGCGTAATTATATCCAAGAAGACGATATTGTTTTATCTTTTTGAATGGCATTCCTAATTTCTATTATTTCGTAGGAACACGCCTCTGAAGCGTGTTCCTACGAAATAATGTTCCCCTATTCAAACGTCTGTAGATCTACCAACTTCTTATAGATTCCTCCTTTGGCCATCAGGTCTGCATGTGATCCTTGCTCGGCTATTTGCCCTTTATCTAGGACCACTATTTTATCTGCATTTTGGATAGTACTCAGTCTGTGTGCTATCACGATACTCGTTCGGTTTTGCATTACCTTTTCTAAGGCATCCTGCACCATTTTTTCGCTTTCGGTATCTAAGGCACTAGTAGCTTCGTCGAGTATCAGTATCGGCGGCTCTTTGGCTATGGCACGAGCTATACTCATTCGCTGTCGTTGGCCGCCACTCAGGTTCATTCCTTTTTCGCCTAAGTTAGTATTGTAACTATCTGGCAGTTCTCGCACAAAATCGTGGGCATTAGCCACCTTGGCTGCATTTATCAGCTGATCGCCACTCAGATAGAAGTCACCCATTTTTATATTGTTGGCAGCTGTATCATTAAAGAGTATTGCATCCTGTGTTACTATACCCATCATACTACGTAGCGAGTTCAGCTCTATGCTTTTGATGTCTTGTCCGTCTATAGTGATACTCCCACTATTTAACTCATGGAAACGAGGAATCAAATCTACAAGTGTTGATTTACCTCCTCCACTGGATCCTACTAGAGCTACAGTTTCTCCTTTGTGAATGGTTAAATTAATGTCTTTTAATACCAGCGGTCCGTCTCCGTAAGAGAAGTTCACATTGCTTAGTTTTATCTCCTTGCTAAACGGTGGAGCAGAAAGTCCATTCTTATCCTTTTCTACCTCTGCTGCCAGTACCTCATTGATTCTATCGAGTGATGCAGCACCTTTCTTTAGTCTAAAAAATGCTTCTGAAATAGCCTTAGCCGGTGGAATCAATTGTGAGAATACTGCGATGTAACCTATTAAAAACTCTCCTGTAAGAGCAGAATCCGCATTGAGGATGAGTGAGCCACTGTATATCAGAATACTACTCATGACTATACTTGCCATAAACTCACTGAGCGGAGATGCTAAAAACTCTTTTCTGTTCAGCTTCACCATCAGTCTAAAGTGTTCGTCATTAAGCGTTTTAAAACGGCTTTCTTTATCTTTCGTAGCACTAAATGCTTTAATAATTTTGATACCGTGCAAACTCTCTTCTAAGTGAGAAAGCACCTCTCCCATTTTCTCTTGCCCTAGCTGTGCGGCATGCTTTAGTTTCTTACCTACTCTACTTATCAAATAGCCGCTGATGGGCAGGACCACTACTACAAAAAGTGTCAACTGATAACTGATAAAAAACAAGGTCACCAACGGAATAAGTATAGCAACCGGATGCTTGAAATATAACTCTATAACTCCTAGTAAACTCCATTCTACTTCTTTTACATCATTGGTAAATCTAGATATGGTATCTCCTCTTTTTTCTTTGTTGAAATAGCTAAGTGGCAGTCTGAGAATATGATTATATAAGGTCTCTCTGATGTCTCTCACAACTGCACTACGCACATAGGCGAGATTATAAAATGAGAAATAAAGGAAAATATTCTTTAGAAAGAAAGCGATAATAATACCAATAGAGAAATAGAGTAAAGCGTTGTATTTACCCCATTCTAGTATCTTTAGGCTCATCTCATAGTCTAAGAACTTGAGGAAATCAGAAGGGCTTGTAGTGAATGCTGTAGGAATTAAAATAGCATCATCGTCTTTGAAAATTACTTTCAGAAATGGGATTACCATTCCGATACTTACCACATTAAATATGGAGGTAAGTACATTGAACCCAAAAAACTGAGAGAGTTGAGACTTGTAGCCTGTGGCTAGTTTAAATATGTCCTTAAACTTAATCAAGGCCGCGAAGATAATCGCTCACTTCTTTTCTTACGGAAAAAAGAAATCTCCTGCAATAATACCTGCCGAAAAATCGTCGAGTAAAGCTCCTTCTCGGGAATATCTATAAATAGTGCTTCGAGATACGAAGTCCTTCACATCAGAAACATACACGTCGTTGTTACTGGGGTTTATATTTAAACTATAAAAAACTTTATTTTCTGCTGATTTCCATATACTTGGGTCACTCGAAACAGATCTATCTAGTATGCAAATATCCGTATTGAGGTAGTAAAAAACATCTAATAAATCGTCATAAACAAGATTGGTAGGTACCCCAGTCACTTCGTAACTAAAAGACATATCAATTGAACCTGAGGGATCTAGTGCCACTAATTTTCCTACTCCTCTTCCTCTGCACATAACCCAGATACCTAGGTCCTTATCCAGTACTATACTTTCTGGCATTACGCCTACCTGGGTACTATCTACTATCTCGTCTCTGCTGATATCAACAGCATAAATATTCGATGTTTCTGGGGCTGTAAACCAAAACTTCCCTTGGGATATTACTCCTTCTTCGGAATGACCGTTACAGGGAATTGCACCTGTAATCTCCAACGTTTTTATATTCATAACATGAATAGCATTTGCATACAAATCAGTGATATAGGCTTTATCGTCTGTCACTTGATATATATTTCTAGGAGAAGTTAATCCTGTGATTTCTTTCACTTTGTTAAAAGAACTATCTGTAATCACTATCTTTCCTGAGTTATTTATGACTAAAAAGTAATACCCTTTGAGTGATGTGATAGAATGAAATACATTGCCAAGAGACTCTTTATTCTTGGCTTTATAGACTTCATTATCTATCGTTTCAGAACCTTCATAGTAAACAGACAACGTCCCTTCTCCCCAGCCAAAGTTCCCTTCATTGGCGATTAGAACTTTTGCTCCTGTGAAAGTATCGGGTAAGACTTCTTCATCTGGCTTGCATCCGTTCCATACGAATGCAAGCAGACAAAAAATGATTAGT
>JBDNFQ010000288.1:0-2701 GCA_041689715.1 Bacteroidia bacterium | reverse complement strand
TCGGCTTATCTCATCTGAACTCTTACCTTCTTCGAACTCCTTTAAAATCTTCGCAATCTGATGCGGTGTAAACTTACTTTTTCTCATTTTTTGTGCCGTTAAATTTAATTACTTTTTTCTACTCTTTAACAGTACTATTTTGGGGGAAGCTTACAGAAGTGCGAGGTGATTTTTGGATAAGTAGTAAAAAAGTTTATTCAGAACTCATCTCTTTAGGGGAATTAACCTCAGTTATGGGAAATCTAAACTTAAGGTATTCAAATGTCGAGGACTTAGGGAAACTAGAATTTGTTGGAGGACATTGCAGTTTTAGGGACACGAAAATTCGTTCTTTAGGCTCTTTGAAAAAGGTTAAAGGAGACCTTTTTCTGCCTGTAGAATGTATGGAACTAACGGACATAAGTGGAGTTGAGGTAGAAGGTAATGTTAGATATTGGGAGGCAAATAAGAAATATAGTTACCCAGAACAAAATAAATACTTAAAAAAGTATTCGGGTTTGATTCCTCTTTGGGGTGGAGAACCGTATGTCTATTCATATGCTGAATTATTCCAATCCAGTATTCATCATCAAGCATTTTATAATGAATTCAAGACCTCATTTGAAAATGGAGTTTGTTACGATCTAGAGGGGAGTGATAATTATGCATACATACTGCATTATGAACTGCAAAATGATTTAATGCAATGCTTATATGAGAATAAAGGAATAGAATCAGTTAAAGAAAAGTTCGCCAAGTTAACAAAACACTATCCTAAGTCTCGGGATTTCCCTATAGATTCTGTGATTGAATTTTACGAAGATAAAGGTGAGTATGAGGTGTCGTTTAAGCTTTTAGAGGAGAATTCTATGTTAGATATATGGACAATAATAAAATATGAAGTTTTATTGAATAGGCACATTCTTTCAGGATATAAGTTTATGAGGCTAGGTTGGGGAGGATTAACTTCGCTTGGGGAAGCACATTCAGAGGAAATCATTCCATTTGTCAATGAGGTCCTTAAAAAGTACGAAATTGAACGTGGCATGAGGTTTATGGAAAACTTTATTCATAAAGGAGATCCATATAAAGCAGAGAACAATATTGTAGACCTTGAATATTATAAACAATTCTTTGATAATAATGACGTCTATGAAAATTCTCGCTATATAGACGATAGTCAAATTAAAAGTGGGTACATAAATAAAACGCCTCATGTTTATGTTAACGCAATATATAGTCAAGCCCAAATTCTAGTAAGAGAAGCAGAGAACTTATTCAGAGCGAATAACGGAATTTCCCAGATAGGAGAAGGGTGGATTAGTGAAACTCAATTATTCTATGAGATTTCAAAGGCATTCAACAAATATGAAGTTCAGCAACATGCTCATCCAGAATGGCTAGGAAGGCAACACCTAGATGTCTTTATCCCTGAGAAAAATATTGCTTTAGAATATCAAGGACTTCAACATTATCAACCTGTGGAGTTCTTTGGAGGTGAACAAGCCTTTAAATTAACAAAGGAAAGAGATGCACGCAAGAAGCAACTTTGCTTAGACAATGGATGTCACTTGATTTATGTAAAAAAGGGATATGATTTAAACAAAGTCTTAGAAAGCATTAAAATATCAATAAATAGAGAGGTCAGATAGTCTATTGATATACTAATTCTTTAACTGGACTGCAAAACGTAAGTTAAGGGCAACAAAAAGCATTTTAAAAAGAGAATATTAGTATTTCTCTAACTCTCCTAATAATCCTTAAAAGAAAAATTAGCAATTTTATTCTCCTGTATCCCGTCAGAAAAGGTGACAACTACTGTTGATCTACCAGTAGTATCCTCTTTTTCCATAATGTAAAATGGAAATGCATAAGATTTGAATGGAATCTTCTTTCCCTTATAACTATTGCGGCCTATTTTGAGCTGCACAGACTCTTTACTGGGCAACTCTTTGTCCCCAATAAAATCTGCAATAGATACCATGAAATCTAAACTTTCAAATCCTTCTGAAGGCAAAAATTCTTTTACAGCATAGCTTTCTAGCGTTGCATAATCCTTATTTTTCAAAGCTGTGATAGCCTTTGTAGCAATGGCATAGTGCTCGTCTGAGAATTTTTTCTCATCATCCGAAAACTCAGGAAGGGTTGACTCCATTTGCTTTCCATCCGCAGCATTTACCTCTTTAGGTGATTGACTGCATGATGAAACTAAGAGTGAGAGTATCGCTATTAGAAAATAGTATTTTCTCATTATGTTAACTCAATCCAGTAATGACACCGTTATTATCGATGTCCATACCCTCACTTGCTGGTACAGCAGGAAGTCCTGGCATACGCATCATATTGCCGAGTATAGGAATAAGAAATCCTGCACCTGCAGCTATCTCGAACTCACGCACTGTGATACGGAATCCTGTAGGTCTACCGAGTAGTTTATCGTTATCTGAGAATGATTTTTGAGTCTTGGCCATACAGATAGGCAAGTGGTCCAGTCCTAGCTTAGCGATGGTCCTTAGGCCGCTGTTCGCGTCAGCAGTATAGTCTACTCCGTCTGCTCCGTATATCTCTTTGGCTATCTTTTCTATTTTGTCTTTTACAGGAGCATCCCAGTCGTATAGTTTTTGGAAGTTGCTCTTGCCACTTTCTATCTCTGCTACTACTGCTTTGGCTAGTTCAGCGGTTCCATTTCCGCCTTCTGCCCATCCTTTGCTTAGTACCGCCT
>JBDNFQ010000287.1:0-2890 GCA_041689715.1 Bacteroidia bacterium | reverse complement strand
ATACTATTCCTAACCTTTAGGGTATACTCACGAAGTGCCGTCTTTAGATCAGAGCTGTGCTCGGTCATATGTTCTTTGATGAATATTGCGGCTATTACATGTGTAAGCTGCTCTCCTTCGTCATCACCTGGTATCTCTAAGGCTGGAGTCTCTTCGTTATATAGAGCCTCTTCTGCCGCTTGTAGTTCTGCTAAGCTATGTACTTCTGCTAGTTTTTTTATTACTGGTATTTTCATGATAAGTTTAAATTTAGTTCTAAGATAACCCTTCGATACTATTCGCTAAGGCGAGTCACTCAGAGTGACAATACCAAATTGAAATTTATTTTTTGTTACAGTTGTCAGATTAAGTATTTTCCGACCGATAGGAGAAAAATGTATCGAAATCACAAACAATTTATCATCTCCACTACTTTTGGCTCTAGGCTCGTAGCTGCTCCTTCCAATAGTTTCCCTCCTTTGAAAACGGCAAAATACGGTAAGCTATCCACTCCCGCTATCTTTCTTGCTCCTGGGTTTTCTTCTGCATTCACATCTAAGAAAGTAACATCTGCAAAACGCTCATCGTTTGATAGTCTCTTATACTTAGGAGAAAAAAGCTTGCAGCTTCCGCACCAGTTGGCAAAATATTTTACCACTACCTTATCATTAGATGCTATTAAATCGTTAAAATCGTTATCCGTTGCTGATAATATAGACATAGTACGAAGGTAAGATGCCGAACTAATTATTGGGAAATAATAAAATTGATTTGACTATAACCGAAAATTATAGTCCGCTTTTGCGAAGAGTAATTTTGATGTCCTCCTTGTCGCTAGCAGTTATTTTGATGTAGCCAGACTCATATCCAGAGTACTCTACTCTATATACTTTAGTACTTTGTACCTGCGAGAGTTCACCCTCACCATCAAAATCAGTGAATAAAGTCACCTTTTCTTCTACTGCAGTTATTTTCACTCCAGTGAGAGGTTCTTTGTTTTCATCTAACACTTTTATTTTCAGCGGATTGTTAGCTGAGGCAAGTGCTGTAATACAAAGGAATATAGCTGTTAGCTGTACTTTCACTCTGCAATTGTATCATAGCAATGTTAAGCTAATGTTACGCTAACACTAATAAAATAGAAAGAGTATAAATCCTACATTTGTGCTGATGAAAAACGCAATCATTCTTCTACTTCTTTTCACAGCTTGCGGACCAAAAAAAGAAGGACCTAATAAGTTTATCGACGAGAAACTCATAACCATTTACGAGCTGCAAGACCGGAGAGATACCAAGGCTCTACTCCCACTTCTCAAGGCGAAAAAAGAAAGCCACCGTATAGCCGCCGCAATGGCCTTTGCCAGTATTCAGGATACTATCGCCATTCCGTATCTCAACCAGATGCTTCAGATAGACCAAGACCCGATGCCACGCAGAGCAGCGGCATTTGCTCTAGGACAAATAGGCAGCCGTAAGGCTTTAGGCATTTTGATAAAAGCATTTGACCAAGAACTGTTCCCTGCGAATAGAAGGTATGTGATGGAGGCTATAGGTAAATGTGGAGACTCTAGTACTATTAAACTTTTTGAAGAAAACGAATACCAAGACTCTGCTCTGCAAATGGGCTGGGCGTATGGCGTTTTTAGATTGGGACAAAAAGGACATACCTCTGATATACTGAATAAAGGTATGATGAATCTGCTGAACGGTGACAATAAAGATTTGGCAATATTAGCTAGTCATTATGTGTACAGGGGATTAAGGAAGAGTGGAGATTTGGTATTGGTTGATTCATTGATTGAGGTGAGTCGGTATACTGAGGTAAAGGAAAGGTTTGGGCTTTTAACTAGCCAAAAGGTAAAAGGTGAAAGCTTCAAATGGAAACAATTTGACTCTTTGAATAACTACCAACAGATAGATTTAATAAGTAATAAAAAGTCATGGTCATATTTAGAATTTCAGCAACTTGTTAAAATATTCTACGACATCACAAAATATGTTGGCGTAAGGAGTGCCTCGTTTTCATATATTGTTTCACATTCTCATGGCGATAGTGAAACCTCTTACATTGATTTTGCTCTAAAATCAGAAGACATGGCCTTACAAAGTTTGGCGTCTATTAGGCTTCAAGAAAGTGATATCAATACTAATAAGGGCAACACGCTGCCACTATTAAACCTAGTAAAATCACAACTCAAACTCCCACAACAAGCAGAAACCTACATCGATATCTGCAAAGCAATAGAAGCTCTGGGCGGAGTAAAATTTGAAGGATATAAACCAGCATACAATAACCCGATCGACTGGGAATTTGTGAAGACTATTCCTGCTGACCAACGAGTAATTATAGAAACCAATAAAGGAAATATCACGCTCCAACTCTTCGTAGAAGATGCTCCAGGGACCACTTCTAATTTCTTAAAGCTTGTTGACTCTAATTTCTATGATGGCAAGTACTTTCATAGAGTTGTACCACAATTTGTAGTGCAAGGGGGCTGCCCACGGGGTGACGGATGGGGAAGTCTAGACTGGACGCAGCGTAGCGAGTTTAGCAACTATCAGATCTATGAAACAGGAACTGTAGGCCTAGCATCTGCGGGCAAAGACACAGAGGGTGTGCAGTTTTTCATCACCCACTGCCCTACTCCACACTTAGATGGTAGGTATAGCATATTTGCCAGAGTAGTTAGCGGTATGGATGTGGTAAACAAGATGGAAGTTGGAGATAAGATGATTTCTATCAAAAGACTTTAACTAAATCCTGTCCATTCTTCGGTACTTTCGCTAAAAAGCGAAAACTCCTTTAGACTTGCATTAGCATTGTAAGCATAATAAAGATTGAGAGAAAGAGAAAGTAAACCATTCGAACTCAAAGGATCAAGCCTTATAACCTGATTCGGACTTTCTCTTT
>JBDNFQ010000286.1:0-2548 GCA_041689715.1 Bacteroidia bacterium | reverse complement strand
TACCAAGACTGGAATGTAGGAGAGTCGGAACTAAGCTATGAGCTGCAGACAGAAGATCTACTGGGAGGTTGGATTACTATAAATGAACAAAATAGCACCGCTTTATATAATGACTACGAGTTTCTAGGTGGAGTCACCCAGAGCGGAGTCGAAGGGTCGACTTCGCTCAGTATGACCTCGCTAGAAAAATGCTATCGGGTAGTAGCTCAGGCTGGTCCTAGCAAGTCTTCTATTAGTAATGTCTTATGCTTACCCTATTCTCCTGTCATCTTTATCCCCACAGCCTTTTCTCCCAATGCAGATGGACTCAATGATGTGTGGCGTCCTGTCACCTTTGGTATAGAGTTTTACGAAGTGAATATTTATAACAGATATGGACAGAAGATAGCACAGCTAGACCAAACTAGTCTAGGTTGGGATGCAGCAGAAGCACCTATGGGAGCATACGCAGTTACCATCAGAGCCAAAGGCACGGATAATCTGTGGTATAACTTGAAGAGTACGGTAACGGTGGTTAGGTAGATGCGTTAGCCGCATGTCCACCGTGGTGGAAGTAATTCGCTTCAGCGGATTGGCTTCCCGCTTCAGCAGGATGCCGAAGGTTGTCAAGGAGGTTTGCTCTTTTTAGTACACAGATTTCTCTGGTAAGAGTACAAAGTACTGGGGTGCTAATTCTATATCTAGCTCCGCTTTTTGCACTATTTTATAATTGTTTCTCTTAGTTTTTTGGGTAATGAGTTCGCCACTAAACTATAGCTTTCATCTACCATTTTTAGTATAAAATCATCACTAGCATCTTGGTGAAACTTAACCGTGTTCCAATGTTTCTTATTCATATGGTATCCAGGTTCTATGGCCATGTAGTTGGCACGCATTTCTTCGGCATTTTCTGGATCACATTTTAAGTTCACAGATTCAAAATTTGAAATACTAAATAAGCAAAATATCTTGCCGTGTACTTTCATTACCAAAGGGTCTGGACCAAAAGGAGTACTCTCGGTGGCGTTGGGTTTAGCCAAGCAGTATTCTCTCAATATCTCAATATCCATTTGATTTGTATAGCGTAAATTTATCGTCTGAGTAGAGTACTTCAGCTTTGCTTATAAAGGTAGGTTGGTCTCGCTCAAACCACTCTGTAAATCTGCTGTAGCAAATCACATAGTCCAAATCTAGCCTATTCAAATATAGGGTGAAAGGGCTTTCGGAACGTTGCATCTCCTCTAAGTTTATGGTTACGCCTTTTCTATCTAAGTATACCAATACAAAATTGGGTTCTTGAGAGTATACAGACATGATAGCTGCATTGTCAGGTAGTATTTTATCTACTTTTTCTTGAGTACCTATAAGCCAATTTCGTTCGTAGTACTCAGCATAGTTATTAATCCAAACTACTTCGCTCATCCTATTGAAATATGCAATATTGCCTTGCGAGAAAGAGACTAGAGCAAAAATACTAGCCAAAACCATACTGGTGCGAGGGTGAATATACTCGGCTATGTAAGCAGTCCCTTTTAGTATAAAGTAAAGTGTTATGGGCAAAAAGGTGGCTATCACGTAATAGTCGTGATTCATAAACTGCACCCCAAAGAGTAATAGAATAGTAAGCAAACCGGAGCCTACTAGGAGTGCAAGTTGCGTATTTTTATTGCGTAGACTAATACTCTTTCTACGGTATATAGCTATCAGAAAAAGTACGCCTAGTATTAGTCGCTGTGCTCCATTAAAATATTGAGACTTGAATCTACTAGCCGTATCGAATATTTGGAAAAATTCAGCCAAAGATTTCACTTCCATCGTATTACTTAGGAATACGAAGGAGTAATATAAGGTGTTGCGTTGGCTTACGTGCACTATATCGTAGTATGCTACAAACGAGCCTGTAAGGATAAATATGAGAGTAGAAAATGTAAACTTCTTATGGTTAACGGTAAGTAGTGTAGCCATGTACACTATCCCAAAGGCTATAGCGATAAATAGTGCCCAAGGAACTAATACTTCGTTCCTGTAAAGTAAAAAAGTGAGTGCTGCTAAGAGAACCGCAGCTATAGTAATTCCTAGATGTTTTATATTTTTTAAATTCCAATGCCTCAAAAAATAGATAGCCATAAAACTAATGAAATAGATGCCTGAGGAGGTCTTTATAAGCAGGGAGAGTCCGCTGACTATTAAAATGAGATAGAGATATTTTTCAAAACCTTTATGGAATAGATATAAGCAAAAGAGTAGGAGACTAAGACCTAGCACGTCGGGCAAAAAATTGTAGGAGTAGTATAACAGGAGAGGAGAGCTGAGTAAGCCTAAAACTATCAAGGATCTAAAGATGATTTTCTCTTTTTTTAGCAAACTAAAAACAAGGATAAAAAAGCTGGTAAAGAATAAGGTGAAAGTTGAGATGCGATAGAAAAAGGGGAGATACGCTTTGGGTACTATACCTACTCTCACTAGCTGAGCTATGGCGTATTGATACCCACTAAATTCTACACCTGTTCGGCCATCCTCTGTCTTTAGTGATAAGGTGGCGGCATCTGTGAGCTCATTTCCATCTATG
>JBDNFQ010000285.1:0-18949 GCA_041689715.1 Bacteroidia bacterium | reverse complement strand
ATATGGCAGCATCTGTAGCAAATAACACTAATCCGATTTCTAAGGATGAATTTAAAAATCAGGTAATTTCTGATTACATCACCGCATACAAGAGCAGACAGACTTCTCTTACAGGAAGAAAAGAAGTACTCACCGGTAAAGCAAAATTTGGAATATTTGGCGATGGAAAAGAAGTAGCACAAGTTGCTATGGCTCGTTACATGGAAAATGGCGATTTCAGAGCAGGGTACTATCGTGATCAAACTATAATGTTTGCCCTTGGCCTGAGTAATGTACAAAAATTCTTCGCTCAGCTATACGCCCACCCAAGTACCGAGCACGAGCCGAGTAGTGCTGGCAGAAGTATGAATGGTCACTTTGGCACACGTATGCTAGATGACGATGGCAATTGGCTACCCCAAACAGACCGTATAAACATATCTTCAGATATATCCCCCACTGCTGGTCAAATGCCTAGAGCTCTAGGACTCGCCTTTGCTTCTAAGGTTTATAAATCTAACGAAGACCTTCATAAGCACACAAACTTTTCTAAAAAAGGAAATGAAATATCCTGGGCCACCATCGGAAACGCAAGCACATCAGAAGGGCACTTTTGGGAAAGTATAAATGCCGCTGGTGTAATGCAGGTGCCTATGCTGGTAAGCATATGGGATGACGAGTATGGAATATCTGTACACGCTGAACATCAAACTACTAAACAAAATTTAAGTGCTATACTATCCGGTTTCAAAACTGACAAATATGGTATAGGAATAGAGCTTATTACTGTAAATGGATGGGACTATCCCTCACTGATCAACGCTTATAAAAAAGCAGCGGAAGCATGCCGCAAGAAGCATACTCCAGTAGTAGTACACGTAAAAGAGCTTACCCAGCCTCAAGGCCACTCCACGTCTGGATCACATGAAAGATACAAGTCTAAAGATAGGCTCGCTTGGGAACTGGAACACGACTGTGTTACTAAAATGCGTTCTTGGATACTAGAAAACAATATTGCTACAGAAAAGGAAATAGCAACTCTAGAAAAACAAACAGAAACCGAGGTAAAAGTGGCTAAAAAGGCAGCTTGGATAGCATTCACAGGAGAAATAAAAGCAGAGGTAGCCGAAGCAGTAAGTCTTCTAAGTAAAGTAGATGCAAATGCCGCATCTAGTCTGAGAAGCACATTGGACCCCGGAAGAAAGGATATCCTCAAAATAATCCATACTGTACTTAGAGATAATATCGGGAGCTCTACCATAGATGAGCTTCAGCAATATTATACGGACTATCTGGCCAAGTATCAAGATATATATAGTAGTCACCTACATAGTCAATCTCCTCAAAGTGCTCTGAGAGTTTCAGAAATAAAACCTTCGTATAGCCTTGATGGTGAAGAACTTAACGGTTTTGAGGTTCTAAACAAAAACTTTGATCACATACTTACCAATCGTCCAGAAGTAATCGCTTTTGGAGAGGATGTTGGAAAAATAGGAGATGTAAATCAAGGGTTTGCCGGACTTCAGGAAAAGCATGGCGATCACAGAGTAATGGATATGGGTATTCGTGAAAATACGATAATAGGGCAGGCTATAGGAGCTTCGCTTCGTGGACTTAGGCCCATAGCCGAAATACAATATTTAGACTACCTACTCTATGCTGTGCAGATAATGAGTGACGATATAGCCACCATACAGTATAGAACAAAGGGTGGGCAGAAGTATCCACTCATAATAAGAACACGTGGACACCGGTTAGAAGGCATATGGCACAGCGGGTCTCCAATGGGCATGATACTAAATGCCGTAAGGGGTGTGAATGTACTCGTACCTAGAGATATGACCAGGGCAGCAGGTTTCTACAATACCATGTTAAAATCTGATGAGCCAGCACTCATCATAGAGTGCCTCAACGGATACAGACTTAAAGAAAAAGTGCCAACAAACCTGTCAGAATTTACAGTGCCTGTTGGAGTGCCAGAAACGCTACAATATGGTGATGACATAACTGTAATCACTTATGGTAGCTGTGTAAGGATAGCACAAGAGGGAATAGCTCTATTAGCAGAAAAAGGAATATCTGTAGAGTTGATAGATGTTCAGTCTCTTTTGCCCTTTGACGTCAATCATAACATCGTGGAATCTCTAATGAAGACTAATAAGGTCGTCTTTATGGATGAGGATGTGAAAGGTGGTGCTACAGGCTTTATGATGCAAAAGGTACTTGAAGAGCAAGAAGGCTACAAATACCTAGATGCTGCTCCAAGAACGCTAACTTCACAAGATCACAGACCCGCTTATGGTACAGATGGAGATTACTTCTCTAAATCTAATGCCGAGCAGCTCTTTGAGCTAGTGTATCAGATGATGCATGAGTATAGTCCAAGTAAGTTCCAAAAATTCTAACTACGGATAACCTCAGACATAAAAAAGGGTTCTTTCCGATAGCTATCGGAAAGAACCCTTTTTCAATATTAAGTATCTTAAGACTGATTCTTTAAAGCGTCTCTAATCTCTATAAGAAGAGCATTGTCAGAGGGTCCAGATGGAGCTACTGCTATTGGCTTCTTCGTTTTGTTGTACGCCTTAACTATAAGGAACATAACGAAACCAAGAACTAGCAAGCTGATGATAGTATCTACCCATGCACCATACTCTATCGCTGCTACACCTGCCTCCTTAGCAGCTTCTACAGAATTGTAAACCTCTGTTCCGGGTGTCCAAAATTTGTCTGAAAAACTTACTCCTTCAGTTACTAAGCCTATTAAAGGCATAGCAATTTTAGATACAAAGCCATTAAAAACTGCTCCTAAAGCACCAGCCATGATTACTGCCACGGCAAATTCTATGACATTACCTGTCATGATGAAATTCTTAAATTCTTTTAACATAATTTTGATTGGTTTGATTTGTTATAATAAGAGTTAAAAATAGGTAAAAGTCTCGTTTATGGAAAAAACTATTCGCTAGCATCCACCAACGCAGCTTTATTAATAGTATACTTCCTCTGGTTGGTAAGATTTAGACACATAACTCGTGTACGTCGAGTTTCAAGTTTTTGATATTGATGACCCCTAAAAATGAACTTTTCACCCAACGGCACTTCATCCAAATATGTGCCTGAAACATCATCATAAGGGGTAAATGCTTTTTCTACCGCTAGATTTACACCACTACACGCTTTGGGAGCTTTTAATTCGCTTTTCACAACCAATAAGAGACTCTCGTCCTTAGCAAACTCTTCCTCGATTTCTAAAGCATAAAACAGCTCTTGAAAATTTTGTTTCCACTCTATGCCGTGCGGTTTAATTCTATTTCCATTGTCCAAAAAGGTTTTAAGATGTGCTATTTCATGAACTAATGTAAACAGGAACCTGAAAGAATTAATGTCATGGTTTATTGATATGCTAAGGCTTTTGCCAGATTGACGAAAATCTCCACGCTTTGTTTTACGCGGCTTGGTTATTTTTAGTACGCACTTAGAATCTGCCAAATACTGAAGAATACGAGATGCTTTAGAGGTGGGCAAATGTTTCTCTAAGTATTCGAGAACACTCATACTTTTACTTTAATACAGCAAGTAGTGTTTCGGCAGCAGATACTTTTTGGTCTAGTTCTACTTTTATTTCTGTGCCTATCGGTACATAAACATCTACTCTAGATCCAAATTTTATAAAACCCATTTCTTCTCCTTGACCCGCCTTTTCTCCTGGTTTCATGTACCACCGGATTCTGCGTGCGACAGCTCCTGCTATTTGTCTAAAAAGAACTTCCACTCCAGACTCTGTTTTTATCACAGAAGTGGTGCGTTCGTTTTCCGTGCTACTCTTTGGGTGCCAAGCAACCAAGTACTTCCCAGGGTGATATTTGAAATAACTGAAAATCCCCGAAACCGGATTTCTATTCACGTGCACATTAAGTGGTGACATGAATATAGAGATTTGAATTCGCTTGTCCTTGAAATATTCTGTCTCCTCAACCTCCTCTATTACCACCACTTTACCGTCACAAGGACTCACTACACCGTTCTCCGTTTTGTCAGAAAGCCGAGTAGGATTACGAAAAAATCTTACTATTAAGATATACAATACCAATAGCGGAAGACCCAAAAGAGCCATCACCCAGCTAGGAGCTCCCAAGGAAGACATCCCATAAAGAAACCCTGCAAAAAGCAAAGTCGAAATCAATATTATTTTGTATCCCTCCTTGTGTATGATCATTCTTATTCGTCTATAAAATACCTCTCAATTTAGAAGTACTTGCTACCTTGTCTATTGCCACAATATATGCAGCCGTTCTAAGACTACAGTTGTGTTTTCTAGCAGCTTTGTAAACAGTATCAAAAGCCTGTTTCATAATTCTATCTGCACGACGATTTACACGTTCTTCCGTCCAGAAATAACCTAATCTATTTTGTACCCACTCAAAGTAAGATACAGAAACACCGCCTGCATTTGCTAAGATATCTGGAACCACCATAACGCCATTTCCTTCTAGTATAGCATCAGCATTAGACGCTGTAGGTCCATTAGCTCCTTCTACAATAAGCTTAGCTTTTATTCTTGCGGCATTTTCCTCCGTTATTTGATCTTCTAAGGCCGCAGGCACCAAAATATCTACATCTAACTCCAATAGAGCTTCGTTAGTGATGATTTTACCCCCTTTATATCCTTCTAGACTCTTATTATTGGTCACATAGTCTATTGCCTCTTCTATGTTTAGACCATCTGGATTGTGATATGCTCCAGACACGTCAGAAATAGCAACTATTGTGACTCCCTGCTGCTCAATTAGTTTAGCAGATATACTTCCTACATTGCCAAATCCCTGTACAGCACAAGTAGCTTCAGAAGGCTTCATTTTTAATTTAGCCATTGCACTACGAGTCGAAACCATCACGCCACGTCCTGTTGCTTCTACTCTACCGAGCGAACCACCTAATACAAGAGGCTTACCTGTAACTACTGCTGGAGATGCCTCTCCTCTCAGCTTAGAATACTCATCCATAATCCAAGCCATAGTCTGAGGATTTGTTCCCATATCCGGGGCTGGAATATCTTTTTCTGGGCCAAATACGTCTCTCATAGCTCCGGTAAATGACCTAGTAAGTCTTTCTAGTTCGCCATCAGACATCATACGAGGATCACATTGTATTCCTCCTTTAGCACCCCCGTATGGAATGCCTACTACGGCACATTTCCATGTCATCCAAGCTGCTAATGCTTTTACCTCATCAAGGTTTACCCCCATAGAGTAGCGAATACCTCCTTTGCTAGGGCCTAGTTTAGATGAATGTATCACCCGATACCCTTGAAATACCTGTACCTTACCGTCATCCATGGTTACGGGAAGACTTACTATTACCGCCTTCTCAGGAGATTTAAGAGCGTTATAAGTGGATTCGTCTAAGCCTAAAATTTTTGCAGCTTCATCAAATCTCTGCATCATTGATTCCAAAGGATTCAGATGATCTACAATCGGAGCCGGTTCTTTGAACTTTAAAGTCATTTTTGTAGCGTTTTTTATACTGTTATATTATCGGCAAATGTATCTATTCTTACGAATGGTAATTACCTGATATTTGTCTTTTTTAATCACACTGATAACAATATGACTAAATAAGGCAACGCAGAGAGATAAATTGAATCAATTCTATCTAAAACTCCACCGTGACCAGGCAATATATTACCACTGTCTTTTACTCCTAATTTTCTCTTCACATAAGACTCTACAAAATCACCGAAAATAGCAAAGAAAATAACCGCTGGTGCAAGAAAGTGTGCTTGTATAGGCAGGTGCAGCCAATGGGCATTTAAAAAACTCATTACTCCTGTGGTAACTAGGGCACCGCCAATAGTTCCTTCAATAGTTTTTTTAGGTGACACGCGTGGGAATATTGGTCTTTTGCCCATTGCCTTGCCTACTACATATGCCATAGAATCATACATCCAAATCGTAATCAGATAAAAAAGAACGTACTCAACGTTGTTTTCTTCATTTTGCATAAACCAAATCGCTAAAGCCAGAAGAGGAATTGCCACATAAAGGGTTCCGCTAATGAAATTTAATGTTTGTTTCCTGTGAAGCTCCGAGTATGTGAGATATAAGCAGCCCAACTGTATAAAAAGCATACTACCATAAGCTGAGACAGACAACTCCCTAGACCCTAAAAAAGTAAGATAGAGCACTACACCTGCAAATGCAGCTGGATTAATCCAAAGGTGCTGAATAGACGCTTTTTGGGCCAAGGTGGCTAACTCGTTGATAGATAAAAATATAAGGAGTGCCATCAAAACACCAAAAAACGGTGTTCCCATAACGGTACCGCCTACCATAAGAAGCACATAAAGAGATCCAAATATGATTCGTAAAACTAGATTAGACATAGAAGTTTTCTGTTTTAGTAGTGCTGTTTTTTTGAATATAAACGAATAATACGATAGCTAATAATATAAGAACCCCACTAACTAAAATGGGCACATTAGCTCCTTCTTCTATTGCTTTAGTATAATCTCCATCTGTTATGAAATAGAGCTGCCCGACAGCTAACGCATTATTAAGAAAGTGTGCTGTTATAGAAGTCCAGATAGACCCGCTCCAATAGGCGGCATAACCGAACGATGCCGCAAGAAAAAACATGGGAATAAATTTAGTAAACTGAAGATGTATAACACTAAATATCAATGCTGTAACAAAAATAGATACATGCATATTTTTAAATACTCCATTGAACGCATTCATTAATAAACCTCTAAAGAAGATTTCTTCCGCAAGAGCAGGCATTAAGGCCATAAAGACAATGCTCGCAATGAAAGAGGCTGCGTTTTTCTCGCCAATCATGGCTTCATACAGTCCGGTATTGGTTGACTCCTGAGCTAACAACCATTCATGAAATTTTGGCCATTGACTAAAGTCAATGAGATTATTAATGTCTAGCATTATGCCCATCAGCGGTAGACATAAAATTACAAATACTATAGACCAGATAAACCAAACTCTTTTTCTTGGCCAATTGAGCGATAGGTAATTAGTCGGGCTCGCTTTAATAAAAATACACACAAGCAAAGCGGCAGCAACGAGAGGGAGCGAAGAACTTATAAAAATAAATAATTTTAATATTATGGGATGATTTTTTAGGCTCTCTAAAAGACCCACCACTTCGCTAAGTGATAGCATCTCACCAAAGGCCAAGTAAGAACAAAGAGCTGATGCTAAACCTGCAAAAGTGAGGGCGGCACCAAAAAAGAAAATAATGCCGAGCACCAAATGAAATAAAGCATGCACTCTAATCGGGCGAGAATTCATGGTTTCTGTATCTTTGTAGTCTTCTAAATGGTCCATTCCTTTTATTTTGGGCAAATATGGTAAAAATAGGTAACATAGAACTCGGCGACTTTCCACTACTTCTCGCTCCCATGGAGGATGTGAGTGATCCTCCTTTTCGTGCAGTGTGCAAGGAAAACGGAGCAGACGTAATGTACACAGAGTTTATCTCTAGTGAAGGTCTTATCAGAGATGCTGCTAAAAGCACCCAAAAACTCGACATATTTGAGTACGAAAGACCCATAGGTATTCAAATCTTTGGGAGCGACATAGAATCTATGAAAGAGGCTACAGAAATCACTGCATCTGCCAATCCCGACCTTATAGACATCAACTACGGCTGCCCGGTAAAAAAAGTGGCTTGCAAAGGAGCGGGTGCTGGCATACTTCAGGATATTCCTAAGATGGTACAGATGACTTCTGAAATAGTAAAGAGCACTTCCCTTCCTGTTACCGTAAAAACAAGACTCGGCTGGGACGATGATACTAAATACATAGAAGACGTGGCAGAGCGACTACAAGATGTCGGCATAAAAGCCCTTAGCATACATGGACGTACCCGTAAGCAGATGTATAAAGGGGAGGCTGATTGGTCGCTAATTGGCAAAATCAAAGAAAACCCACGTATCAACATTCCTATATTTGGCAACGGAGATATAGATAGTCCTGAAAAGGCTAAACTGTATAAAGAACGATATAAAGTAGACGGTATAATGATAGGTAGAGCATCTATCGGGTATCCTTGGATATTTAATGAAATAAAACACTATTTAGCAACGGGAGAAATGCTAGAACCACCTACTATAGCTCAACGAGTGGATGTGTGTAAAAAGCACTTCGCATTCAGTATGAGGTGGAAAGGAGATGTCTTAGGAATAGTAGAGATGCGAAGACACTATAGCAACTATTTCAAAGGAATATCGCACTTCAAAGAATACCGTACAAGACTAGTAAGCACAATGGATGAAAAAGAAATCTACGCTATACTGGCAGAGGTAGAAGCTGAGTTTTACAGGTATGAGTTTGCTTAGTTACCATTAAACTGCTTTACCAAAAAAGCTAGAGCCACAGCAAAGAGTAGTAGTACAAAAATAAAACTTCGCCAAAAACCATAACCTGTTTTATTAGAGTTTTTGCCTGTGAAATACGCTACAGTTATAGCTAAGGAAAAATAGAGATACGTCCACATTATTTATTATTCAAATGGTTACGCCAGCTTTCTAGTATTTCATTTTTGAGCACTCTCGGAAATTTTCCTTGAGCACCTTCTTTACCATTTAAACGAAGCCAATCATAAAACTTACTACTGGGCAGTAGGTTTACTATTACATTTTTAAGAGCAGCAGAACGCTCTACTCGGTAGTCGTCATTAAGCACTTTGAGCGTCATGTCTAACTTATCTCTTATCTCTTGCTCTTTACCATAGAGCCTCTCATCATCACAAGAAATAAACCACTCATGGGCAAAGAATCCCTCATAGGGTACCCCACATACAGTAAACTCATCCATTGTCGCGTCATACTCGTTAGTCGCCAGCTCAAAAGCCTTGTTCATATTGTCTACCGAAAGGTGTTCTCCACATAAGGATAGAAAATGTTTCGTACGGCCAGTAACTTTGATTTCACACCTATCTAAGTTAGTGAATTTAATAGTATCTCCTATCAGATAACGCCATGCACCACTACACGTAGAGATAAGTAAGGCGTACTCATCTTTTAGGTTAACCTCAGATAATGTCATCACTGAAGCCCCCGGTTTTAAATCACCACTCTCTGTGAAGTTATCTGAAGTGAAAGGCACAAACTCAAAGTAAATACCATTTCTAATCAACAGTCTCATGCCGTCCTCATTATCCACTCTAGTCTGGTAAGCGATGAAACCCTCAGAAGCTAGATAGGTTTCAAAATATTTAATGGGTCTGCCCATCAAGCCATCCAGCGACTTTTTATACGGACTAAGGGCTACGCCACCATGTATATACGCTTCAAAATGTGGCCATATGTCATGAATATTATCTAACCCGTACCGCTCTATAATACTCTCCATCAGAAGCTTAATCCACGCCGGAATTCCGGCCACCATACCTACATCCCAGTCCTTTGCTTCATCCGTTATCTTCTCTATTTTCTCAGTCCAGTTTTTCTCACTCCGAATGTGAATGCCCGGCTTAGATAGTCTTTGAAACAGAATAGGAACACTCCCGGTAGTGATACCACTTAAATCGCCACTATAGTATACGCCATTATACTCCAGCTCAGTACTGCCTCCTATCATAAGCCACTTTTTGGCAATATGATCCTTTGGAACATCCGTTTGTATGATACTTAGGACCTGACGCATACTTGCTCTTCTAATGTGCTTCAGCATCTGATCGCTCACAGGTATATACTTGCTACTGCCGTCTGAAGTGCCAGAACTTACTGCATAGTTTTTTATTGGGTCAGGCCAGGTCACATTGTCTTCTCCCATGCGACCGCGAGTCCACCAAGGGAGCATGTTTAAATAATCTCCCATACGTGCACACTCCTGATAATCTGAGAGTAGGGTGTCGCTATCTATAATTTCATTAAAATTATGTTGCCTACCAAAAGCGGTATCTTGAGCTTTGTCCAAAAGCTTCAAGAGGGTTTTCTTTTGGATGATTTCTCCCTGTTCGATATTAACTTTTAAAAAAACACCGCGATTTTTAGCTTCAGTGAGTAATCTTTGCAATAGCGTTGGCATAAGACAAAATTAACCCAACAATTAATATGAGCGATACAAAAGAACAGACAGTAAAAGATAAATGGTTTAAAATCAGAGAGTTGTTTGAAAAGAGATTTGGAAAAACACCGGATCTTAGTGCAATACTCTATGTAGTAGGCATGCGGGAACTTGGTATGCACCAAGATAAGTTCAAAAAAGAGGAAAAAGTACAACTCATGCACATAGCAACTTGCCGTATACTCAGCACCTCTGGACACTACAAGCTAGTGGGTAAAGATGAGAACGATTGGCCAGTATGGGAACTCCTAGAAAAGCTCCCTAACCAAGATATGCTAGAGCAAGAGATGTATCTACGTCATCACATCATTAATTATTTCGAAGATGAGGAATTAATCTAATCCCCTTTTCCACAACACTTGTGGGCTCGTTTTTATCAAATAACTTTGCCCAATTTTAAACTAAAATGCCAAAAGATAGTAGTATTAAGCACGTCCTCATCATCGGTAGCGGACCAATCATCATCGGACAGGCCTGCGAATTTGACTACTCTGGTAGTCAAGCCGCTCAAAGTCTTAGAGAAGAGGGTATAGAAGTGTCTCTGATTAACTCAAATCCTGCTACCATAATGACTGATCCAAGCATGGCAGAGAATATCTACCTGCTTCCGATGAATATGGCCAGTATCGAACAAATACTAAAAGAGCAGCCTTCTATCACACATGTACTGCCTACTATGGGTGGGCAAACCGCCCTTAACCTCGCCATTGAAGCTGAAGAAATAGGTCTCTGGGAAGAATATGATGTTAAAATAATAGGTGTAGACATTGCCGCTATAGAAAAAACAGAGAATAGAGATCTATTCCGCTCATTTATGATAGAGCTAGGCATTCCTATCGCTACATCCAAAATAGCTAATTCGTACTTAGAGGCTAAAGAAGTGGCACAACTGATAGGATTTCCTCTTGTAATTCGCCCCTCCTTTACTATGGGCGGCTACGGTGGAGGCCTCGTACACAAGAAAGAAGAATTTGATGAGGCAGTAAAACGAGGGCTAGAAGCATCTCCAACTCATGAGGTGCTAGTAGAGCAAGCCGTACTTGGATGGAAAGAATACGAACTTGAACTACTAAGAGACGGAAATGACAATATTGCAGTAATCTGTACGATAGAAAATTTTGACCCTATGGGTATCCATACAGGCGAGAGCATCACCGTTGCTCCGGCTATGACATTAAGTGATACTTGCTTTCAGCAAATGCGAAATATGGCATTTGATATGATGCGTAACCTTGGAACTTTCGCTGGCGGATGTAACGTTCAGTTTTCCGTAAATCCAGAAAACGAAGACATCATAGCTATTGAAATAAACCCTAGAGTATCACGCAGTTCTGCACTCGCGTCTAAGGCTACGGGTTACCCTATTGCTAACATCGCGGCAAAACTTGCACTCGGTTACTTCCTAGACGAACTTAAAAATCCAGTAACCAAAACCACTTCCGCTTTCTTTGAGCCAAGTATAGACTACACTATTGTAAAAATACCGCGTTGGGATTTCAAAAAATTTAAAGGAGCAGATACTACACTCGGCCTACAGATGAAATCTGTGGGCGAAGTGATGAGTATAGGTAGAAGTTTCCAGGAGGCCCTTCAAAAAGCATGTCAATCATTAGAAATTAAACGTTTGGGTCTTGGTTCTGACGGATATGAACTTAAAAACTTAGAACAAATCATTCACAGTTTAGAAAATCCAAGCTGGGATAGAGTATTTCATATACGAGACGCCATAGCTCTCGGAGTGCCTATTATTTCTATCCAAAAAATAACTAAAATAGACAGGTGGTTCCTTGAACAAATTTACGAACTCGTAAAAATGGATAAGGAGATAAAAAAGTTCACGCTAGACAATATAGATCCCGAAATTCTTCGGATTGCAAAGACAAAGGGATTCGCAGACGCACAAATAGCTCATCTTCTGGGCGGAGGAGTTACAGATATGGACGTATATGCCAAGCGTACCTCCCTGGGTATCCATAGAGTCTACAAAATGGTAGATACTTGTTCGGCAGAATTCACTTCTCCTACCAACTATTTCTATTCAACCTTTGACGGAGAAAACGAAAGTCAACCCTCTGATAAAAAGAAAATTATAGTAATCGGTTCTGGACCGAACAGAATTGGGCAAGGCATAGAATTTGACTATAGCTGCGTCCACGGTATCAAGGCTGCTCAAGAATTAGGATATGAAGCCATTATGATTAATTGCAATCCCGAAACCGTAAGTACAGACTTTAATACGGCAGATAAACTATACTTTGAACCTGTATTCTGGGAGCACTTGTGGGATATCATCCAGTTGGAAAAACCAGAAGGTGTAATCGTACAACTTGGAGGACAAACGGCTCTGAAACTAAGTGAGCGTATGAGAGATCATGGTGTTAAAATCATTGGTACATCATTTGAAAACATGGATCTTGCTGAGGATAGAGGGTCATTCTCTACACTTCTAAAAGAATTAGAAATTCCATATCCTAATTTTGGCGTAGCAGAAAACGCATATGAAGCTATAGAAGTAGCTCATAAAGTAGGATACCCTGTGCTTGTGAGACCTAGCTATGTACTTGGTGGTCAAGGAATGAAGATAGTAATCAACGATGAAGACCTGCAAAAAGCAGTAATTGATTTGTTAGGAGACTTGCCTGGCAACAAAGTGCTTATAGATCATTTCTTGGACAGAGCCGAAGAAACAGAGAGTGACAGTATCTGTGATGGGGAAGATGTATTAATAGTAGGCATGATGGAGCATATAGAGCCTGCGGGAATTCACTCCGGAGATTCATCCGCTGTGCTTCCTCCGTTCAGTCTATCACAAAACGTAATGAAAAAGATGGAGGAGTATACCAAGAAAATAGCCAGAGCTATGGACGTAAGAGGTTTACTCAACATACAATTTGCGGTAAAAGAAGAAGAGGTATACGTGATAGAGGCTAATCCGCGTGCTAGTAGAACTGTACCCTTCATCTGTAAAGCACATAAAGTACCCTATGTCAATATAGCAACCAAAGTAATGCTTGGAGATATGAAGCTTAAAGACTTTGATATAAAACCCCTACAAGAAGGGTATGCTATTAAGAAGCCCGTTTTCTCCTTCAATAAGTTCCCTAATGTAAACAAGGAGTTGGGGCCTGAGATGAAGTCTACAGGTGAGGAAATCATATTTGTAAAAGACACTAAAGATCCTGTATTTAGAGAACTGTATAACCAAAAATCAATGTACCTAAGTAGATAATGTTTAAGTATCTTTTAATTGGATTAATAGCGTATTGGGTGTTCAAAAGGGTGTTTAAAGTGGCAGATGCCGTAAAGCGTGATGGTAAACCACCGCAAGATGACAGAGTCAACCCTCAAAAACCTCCAAATAAAAAACCAAATATTGACCACTCTAAGGGTGGTGAATACGTTGACTATGAGGACGTAGATTAAAAACTAAAATCCCAGTGGTCAAATTATAACTTCCGGTAATTACTGTATTAGCAACTAAAAAAACCAATAGTAATCCTGATTATTTACTAGTCTTTCGCGATTTAACCGTGCTTGCACTTCTACCTTTTCTTCTGGGGACGAGAGTGATACTATGATTTGAGCACCCGCAAGACCCTGTTCCTTATCTGACTTTAATACTACACCGTAGATGTCCTTACCTATCTTCTTTTCATTGTTGGTAATCCAAACGAACATTACATTCCTTACGAAAAGCTCTTTGGCAACTAGCTTTCCTTTCTTGCCAGCTCCCCATAGGACTACTATTGTAGTGCTGTCTCTATGAAGAGATAAAAAGTAGTGCACTTTAAGTGGTAAATAAGCTATTGGGAAGTACTGTTTTTCGTTTCGAGACACTCTCGTTTCACTATCTCGCCAGTGATGGATCACTTCTTTAAGTCTTATGACTTTAAGCTTATGCTTCAACATTCTAAAAGCCAAATCATAGTCCTCTGGCATTAAATCAGAGTTAAGCCCTCCAACTCGTTCAAAATCAGAGCGGTACATAAGCCAAGCCGATGATGGTACTGGACACTCACGATACACATCTCTCCAAAAATCACCAGAAATCATTAACTCATTTAGCCATTCAGTATATTTCACAAACCCATCGCCCAGTTCTCGCTCATCACAAAAGTAACTCACCTTCCCCGTCACCACCGAACCCTCCTTCATCGCCTCAGCCATCCGTTTTAGCTTGTTTGCGGGCATCAAGTCGTCTGCGTCCATTCTGTGTATCATGTTGCCACTAGATAGCTGATAGGCCTTTTGTAAAGCAGGCACTATTCCTATTCCGTCGCTATTCGCTACCTTTATATTGGTATAGTCCCGAGCATATTTCTGTAATGCCGCTTCTGAATCGTCTGTACTGCCATCATTCACTGCTACTAACTCCCAGTCAGGGTTAGTCTGTGCTAAGATAGAATCTAAGCACGGTTTTAGATATTTGCCAGCATTTTTTACTGGCATTAAAATACTTATCAAATAGAATTCAATTTGACGCAAGTTTATGAAACTATTTTGAGAAAAGAATTGTTCATTTGTACTTAGGGGACTGGTCAATTTGAAAAATTTACACCGATTACTTTTCCGGCTCTACCAATGCGTATAAGAACAGGCCTTAAATTCCAGACTTGTCGGTAATGACGCTTGCTAATTAACTTTAGTAGGAAGAACGTTGGAAGTTCGTGACGAAACGGAGGCCAAATCCTTTTATTTTTGAATTTTTTCAAAAATTTCAGTCCCCTTTTTTTAATTAATCACCCCGCTCCCCAGTAGCACATCACCTTCATACCAAGCAGCAAACTGCCCTTTAGCTACGGCCTTCTTAGGCGAGTCAAATTTGATTTCCAATCCGCTTTCTAGTTTAACTAGAGTGGCTCCAAAGAGTGGTTGCCTATAGCGAATACGGGCATCCAAGTGTTTGATGTCACCTACCTTCATACTATTAATGTCTTTCACCCAATGAATATCTTCTTCCTGAATGAGAAGTCCTGGTCTGCTTAGTCCTTTGTGATCTTCCCCTTCTCCTACATACACGGTATTGGTTTCAGTATTTATCTGAATAATAAAAAGCGGGTTTACATACCCTCCGATATTCAGCCCTTTTCGCTGACCTATCGTGTAAAAATGTGCACCTATATGTTCTCCTATTACTTTGCCGTCTATCTCTGAAAAACGATGCTCGTCCGTCGTACTAAGGTCCTTTTCAAAACCCGACCAATCTTGTTTTATCTCCACCACGTTCCCTTTCTTTTCTTTAAGCTGTTGCTTTAGAAAATCGGGAAGTTTCACCTTTCCTATAAAGCAAAGTCCTTGACTATCACGCTTGTCTGCGGTTATTAGATCCTGTTCTTTTGCTATTCTTCTTACTTCGGGTTTCTCCAATTCACCAATAGGGAAAAGTGCTTTAGCCAATTGATCTTGACTTATCTGACAGAGGAAGTAGCTCTGATCTTTGTTTCCGTCTTTGCCTGCTAGCAGTTCAAATCCGCTTTCGGTTTCTCTTTTTCTGCAGTAATGACCTGTCGCTATATAGTCTGCACCTAGTTTTTCAGCATGTTTTAAAAAAGAATCAAATTTGATTTCTCGATTACATAACACGTCGGGATTTGGTGTGCGACCACTCTCGTATTCCCGAAACATATAGCTAACAATACGCTCGTAGTATTCCTTACTAAAATCTATGGTATGAAATGGGATGCCTAGCTTATCTGCTACTAAGAGAGCGTCTTTGCTGTCTTCTTCCCACGGGCACTCTTCACTAATGGTCACACCTGTATCGTGCCAGTTTTTCATAAAGACTCCGACAACCTCATGCCCTTCCTGTTGCAATAAATATGCGGCTACCGAAGAATCTACTCCACCTGATAAACCTACTACTACTCGTGCCATTGTTTTTTTATTTATGGTGACTTTTGGTGACGAAAATTATGAATAAAACTAAAATTCTATCGATGAATTCCTTTCGCTTTTAACATACCAATAAAAAAAATGTTCATTGATACACAAGCTCGTTTGCTGTTTAATTTCTAACAAAATTATAAAGATTAAGACGGTAGTCCAATTAAATATTAACATTTGCAACCTTAAGAGATTACAGATGACTAAAACAATAGGAGTGTTAGGGGGGGGCCAATTAGGCAAAATGCTTTTTGAAGCGGGATCTCCACTCAATATAAATTTCACTTTCTTAGAAAAATCAGAAGATTGTCCTGCTAGCTTAGTGTGTAGTAATCAAGTAGTCGGCTCTCTTCAAGACGCCATAAAAATAAACAGTCTCGCCAAAAAAGCAGATGTGCTAACGTATGAGATAGAGCATGTAAATGTAGAAGCACTTGAGCAGCTAGAAAGAGAAGGGAAGCTCATTTTTCCAAAACCCTCGGTACTCTCCATCATACAAGATAAGGGTTTTCAAAAACAATACTATGCAGATAGCGAGGTCTCTACATTAGATTTTACCCTAGCTACTAGGGATTCATTATCAGAAGAAGTGAGCACTTGGGGTGATGATAAATTTGTGCTAAAACACAGAAAAGGGGGTTATGACGGTAAAGGGGTTCAGTTACTTAACAAGCAAAGTTTTAGCAGCCTTTTGGCAGCTAATAGCTCAAGTCTAACTTCGGAACACGGTTACGTAATAGAGAAGCTAGCACAGGAGGCTATTGAAGTTTCGGTAATAGTAGCGGTGGCCCAAGATGGCTCCTCCGTTACTTACCCGCCTTGCGAAATGGTATTCAATCCCCGTTCTAACTTGATGGATTACCTCATTGCTCCCAGTAGCCTTAGCCTAGAAATAAACGACAACTGCGAAGCTTTGGCTCTAAAAGCAGTGAAGGGATTTAACAGCCCAGGACTTTTCGCAGTAGAACTTTTTGTAGAAGCAAGTGGCGGTATTTTTGTAAATGAAATAGCACCAAGACCACACAACAGCGGACACCACACCATAGAGTCTTGCTATACATCTCAGTATGAACAACTCAACCGTATACTTCTAGGCCAGCCACTAGGAAGTACTGCCCTGGTAAAACCAGCGGCTACTTGCAATATAGTGGGGCCCCAAGATATAAATGGTTCCTATGAACTTGCTAACTTAGATGAGGCTCTGCAAATAGAAGGAGTATACATCCATATGTATGGCAAAACCACTACCTCTCCTGACAGAAAACTAGGTCATTTTACTGTTTTAGCAGACACTAGAGCGGCAGTGGTAGAGAAGATGGAGAGTGTAAAAAATCTACTTACCATAAAAAGCATATAAATTTGAACAGATAATGGCAGATGTATTAATAATAATGGGTTCTGATTCGGACCTTCCGGTGATGGCAGAAGCAGCACGAGTTTTAGAAGAAATAGGAATTTCCTTTGATCTAACAGTGGTATCTGCTCACCGCACAGCAGATAGAATGTACACGTATGCTAAAACTGCTCACACCAAAGGCTATAAAAGCATCATAGCTGGAGCTGGAGGGGCTGCACACTTACCCGGTATGGTAGCGTCACTTACGCCGCTCCCTGTCATAGGTGTGCCTGTAAAATCTAGCAATATGAGTGGCATAGATTCGCTATACTCTATAGTACAAATGCCTCCTGGAATACCGGTAGCTACCATGGCTATTAATGGGGCAAAAAACGCGGGAATATTAGCCGCCAAAATGATTGGTGCTCACGATGCAGAAGTACAGACAAGGGTTCTTAAGTTTACCAATGCTATGGAAGCCTCTGTACTGCAGAAAGCAGAAAAATTAGAAGAAATAGGATATAAAGCATATTTAGAAAGCAAGAAATGATAAAAGTAGATAACTGCTTAATATCTGAGGACGTAATAGAAAAATCTTTCGCTTGCAACGTGTCAGCCTGCAAAGGTGTATGCTGCATAGAAGGAGATGCTGGTGCACCCTTGGAAAAAGAAGAAATCGCAATCATTAGTCAAAACCTGGATACCATCAAGACTGAAATGGACGAGACAGGATTAGCACTTTTGAATGAAGAAGGTTTTTCAGAAAAAGACCCTTTCGACCAGATGGATGTGACCACTTGTAAAGAGAACAAGGAGTGTGTTTTTGTGGTACGTAAAGGTGGCATACTCAATTGTGCTATAGAAATAGCGAATAAGAAAAACGATTTTGGTTTTCCCAAACCCATTAGCTGTCATCTCTATCCTATAAGAATAGATAAGTACAGTGAGTATTATGCGCTAAACTATCACCGCTGGAGTATCTGTGCAGACGCTTGCACCAAAGGTGCAGCAGAAGACATTAAGGTCTATCAATTTGCACAACATGCTTTAGAGCGAAAATTTGGAGAGCAGTGGTATAGGGACTTGGAGAAAGCTGCCAAAAAATACTTTAATAAAAAGTAGACTTTACAGCAATTAACTTGCCCTTAAAGTACGTTTTCCTAACCTTCAAAACACCAGAATCGTCCCACTCTTCCAAAGTGCCATCTAGTTCTCCTTCGGTATAGCTAGCGTTCATTTTTTTAGCTCCACAGCAGTAATATTCTATTCTTCTGCCGTTTTCTAGTCCATTCGTAAAAAGGGTAGCTTGCTTTAAGTTTCCTTTTTGAAAAAATATCTTTTGAATTCCGTGCCTAAGGCCATTTTGATATTGCTTCTCCTCTAACACGTCTTCCTTTTGGCTCTTGAAAGTGCCAGAAAACAAAGAATCACGGTAGTACAATACGTCTTCCTCGCTGCGAAAATCCGTTTCAATATTTGAATAGACGGCGGTCAATTATTCGTTGTTAGATTAACAAAATAATGTAATAGAGGTCGCTAGATAGATACATATAAAGTTGTATGTTGTAAGTCAATAAAGTGGTAATAATATGATCAATTTCGAAGGACAAAATGCCCAAGAGTTCTATGTTCGATTCAGTACAGAGGATTCTTGCAAGGAATACTT
>JBDNFQ010000284.1:0-2195 GCA_041689715.1 Bacteroidia bacterium | reverse complement strand
TTCATGCAGTAGCTGCGTTTTGAGATAGGCGATGAGACTCTCATCTACCATATAGTTCACTATCTCACGTGGCGTGTAGAATGAACCTGTCTGCTTACGTGCTGTCGTCTTCGTCTCAGGATTATAACTGGCTAGTAAATTTTCGAATACCTTGCCGAGTAGCTCAGGGTCTAGGGCTACGTCTTCTTCTATCGGCGTATTTTCGGTGATGGTAAATTTGTAGCTTTTTAGGATATTGATCAGTCCTTTTACTGCGGCTTGTTTCGCTTGCTTACTATTGACACCGTACTCTACTGTGAGGTCTGCCTCTTGACTCACCCCAAAGAATAGAAAGTCAGGAACAACTAGTTTTTTCTGTTTGGTTGGGTTGTCCGTAAAACCGTCTATATATTTCTTGTTGATTTTATCGTCTAAGCATTCAAAAAGTCCTCCATTCAAAAAAGGAACGGTTTCGTTCATCATTTTCAGAAATTCAGCTGGATCTTTGAAATGTTTTTCATACCGCATAAGATGATCTATAGCATAGTGAGTGTTTGATTTACCGCTTCTAAAACCACGCTTACGGGTATCTTCACCATCCGTATCTATAGGGCAATTGAGTGATGCAAAGAATAGGTTTTGAAGTACCGCTTTGTAGTACACACTCTCATTACTTGCTTTCACGAGTAGGTTACCTTCTTGATAGGGAGCTATCTCTTTGAGTATGTCCTCTTGGAGTGTCCCTAGATCAAATAACTCATCGGGTATCAGCTTTTTTTCTTTGATAAACCACGTGAATAGCAATCTAGTGAGAAGGCGAATTACATTTTTAGCCTTATGTTCTTGTATCTTTTCAGTGAGTGTTTTGCTATCGCTTTTGCCTGTTTCAGCCAGTACGCTTTCTGCGGTAGGTTCACTGGGGAAGGTGACATGTTTTATAGCCCAGAAGTACCAGTTGCTCAGGTCATTGTAAAACTTCTTGTTCAGTACATTCACACTAAATACGTCTTGCCAGTAGGCATAGAGTTTAGTGAAGTCGTCTATAGCCTTTTTACTTGATGTAGGGTTTAGTTGTGCTATGATATCGTGATGCCCTCTTTGAGGATCATTTATCTGTATATCTCTAAGTAGCGACACTTTCCCTGCTTTCTCACCCTCTCGCCACGCTTGCTTGTAGGCGGTACGCTCCGTATTGGCAAAGGCCAGGTACTGCTCTGTAGCATCAGCATAGTGGTAGAGCACTACTACGGGTGTGTAGGCAAATCGCCTATTAAATGCACGAGCTATATCTGCTAGCTGAGATCGGGTAGGGAGTAGATTATTCTCTCGGCTATGCAGCGTTACGCCCAGCAGCAGTATACCGTCATAGTCTTCGGTAAGTTCTTCGTAGTCTTTGGCTTTACTCCCTTCAAAAGCCGCATCGTCTAGCATACCTATGGTGTACACCTCATGGATAAGGTCAAAGGTTTCATTGCTTTTGTGGTATTCTCCCAGTACCTCTGTGGGAGTCATAGGCTCGTCTGCTATCTCATTGATTGGTAGATTAAGCTCTGCCATGAGAGCTTGGGTAGCCTTTACGAAAGAGAGTGATTGGTATATTTTGAGATTCATTTCCAGTTTTTTAATTGTTGTTGTAGTTGTGCTTCTAGTTCTTGTACGCTCGACAGTACTACCATGTATTGCTGTACGAATAGGTTTTGGTCCATACCAGCGGTGGCGTATTGCACCAGTGCGTGGTCTTTTTCTGCTACCAGTAGTAGTCCTATGGGTGGATTATCTGTTGGTTCGCTTACTTCTGCTTTGTAGTAGTGCAGGTAGGTATTGAGCTGGCCTATATGCTCGTGGCTAAAGGTGCCTATTTTGAGTTCTATGAGAATGTGGCACTTGAGTATACGGTGATAAAAAACGAGATCTACAAAATAGTAGGCATCTCCTATAAGTATACGTTTTTGGCGAGCTTCTAGGCAAAATCCATTGCCCAGCTCTAGGATAAACTGGTGCAGATTATCCAGTAGAGCGGTCTCTAGGTCGCTTTCTTCTATGGCTTCTTTATTGGCTATATTTAGAAATTCAAAGGCGTAGATATTTTTGATAAAGTCATTGGGATTGGCCGCTTGGGTTTTGGCTTGTGTAAGCTCACTCAGCTTCTCTGGCTTGGCAGATAGTCCGCTTCGCTCGTAGTACAGGCTGCTTATCTGCCGCTTGAGCTCACGCAC
>JBDNFQ010000283.1:0-4206 GCA_041689715.1 Bacteroidia bacterium | reverse complement strand
TAACACTGGATGATGAGCTGCTTTGCATTGCCATTCCGGAGTTAGACTTTTTTATTAAAACCAATGATATAGCTAAACTACACGATGATAGTTTTCAAATACTGGGTAGATCTGATGATGTAATTAATAGTGGAGGAATAAAAATACATCCTGCATTGATAGAACCGGAAATAAAGAAGGTCTTAGAATCAGCCAGCATAAACAGAGCTTTCTATGTCACTAAAAAAAATAACAATGAGCTCGGCGAAAAAGCTGTACTAGTCATAGAAGGTCCTCCCATAACAGATAAAACCTACCTGCTCGAACTGCTCAAGCGTGACTTACCGCTCTACCATAATCCAAAGGAGATACTCTTCGTAGATCAGATAGCATATACTGATACGGGCAAAATAAAGCGTATAGCCTTGGAGTAAGTGGATGCGTTTAGGAAACGTGCCTGTCTATAAATACGGCATTAAGAAGTTTAAACTTACCTTTTCTTACCTCCTTAGTGTTAAAAAATAGACCCGAATACAACTTAAAAAAATGACAACTAAGACATCAAGGAAATTTAAGGCTGACGTTTGTATTTGCCAAAGGCAAGTAGCTTAATGTACTTTCTTATAAAACAATAGACTACTCCAGAGCTTACTCCTTATTCCCAATCACAAAACTTACCTTTTCTTACCCCCTTAGTGTTAAAAAATAGACCCGAATACAAAATCAGACACAATCAACTACCTAATTCTATTATTCAATCTACCTTTGCACCGTGGGTAAAAAAGGTAAACTAGAAAAATTTGCAGCAGTTACAGCATTCGAAAACTGCTACGAATACGCCAAAGAACTAAAAGGAAAATGGAGTAGTGATGTTTTTAAAAACGACAAACCTATCACCGTAGAACTAGCCTGCGGCAAAGGAGAATATACCATAGGCTTAGCCGAGCGTTTCCCTGATCGTAATTTTATAGGAATAGACCTGAAAGGCAACAGAATCTGGAAAGGTGCTAAATACGCTCTAGAAAACAACCTGACCAATGTGGCTTTTCATAGGATTATGATAGGCAACATAGAAGAGTATTTTGAGAAAGATGAGATAGCTGAATTCTGGATCACATTCCCAGACCCGCAGCATGCTCGCAAACGCAAAAGACTAACCAACGCCATGTTCCTAGAGCGATACCGCAACATTAGTAAAGACGGTGCTACTATGAACTTAAAGAGTGACTCTACTCGATTTTATGGCTACACCAAAGAGACCATAGCAGGGCAAAAGCTAACCCTACTAGAAGACAGTGCAGATATCTATGCTTGGGATGAAATACCCGAGTACTTGGCTAACATCCAGACATTTTACGAAAACATGTGGCTAGCTGAAGGCAAGAAAATTAAGTATTTGAAGTATGTATTGTAGTATTCCATTTACTGTTTCAATAACCCTTTAATTATCCATTTGGTATGAAATACCAAATTGCAGATTTACAATTATCAGACCTTTTTTTAAATTTGCAACGGCAAGAGTTGGATCAACAGGCATTTCTAAATTAAACATATAAGATGGCGTAATAAAAAGTTCTAAGTTGAGAGGTAATTTAAAAACATCTTCCAGATAAAGATTGGCCATCCACTCTGCTCCCAAGGTCTTTCCTTTACCCGTCTCAATCCAATTCGCACCTAAACCTCCGTAAGTATAATTCAGCTTACTGTAGCACATTCCCGGTCCTGTCTTTAATTTCAGCTTCTCTGTAAATGGGTGTACATACATGCCTTTCATACTAAAGTTATATCTAGAATAAGTAGTTTGAATTTCTGAATCTTCCCACCTCCTATCATTTTTATTATAATCCAAAGAGAACATAAGCTCAAAATGGTCAGAAAAACCATCAATATTGAGGTAGCCACCAAAACCAGTAGAATAATTGACAATTTTATTGTCAGAGAACTCTGAGGTTAGCCTTATCCCTGCGTTTTGGCCGAAAGCAGCATACTGCAATAGGAGTAAAACCAGAAATGTAGAGTACGTCCTTTTCAATTGTATTTGTGGAACGATTAGAACAAGAGAATTAGTGTAAATAGCTTAGTATTTAAAATATAGCTAGTAGCAGTGATGCGGCATGATAAACTCAAAAAGACCCGCTGTGGCGGGTCTTTTTAGTTTTATTCGATAGAATTTCTAGTATTTTATCAGTTTCTCTCTCCCTATTTTGCCATTAAGAGTTCGTACATCTATGAAGTATATGCCTGCCTCTAACTGCGAAGCGTCTAACTTTACTTTAGATTGTTCTCCGCTAAAGTTTTGAGTCAATATTTCTTTGCCATTGATATCAAGCACACTTACAGATACATCACTAAGGGCATAATCAAAGGCCAAGGTAAATTCTCCACGAGTTGGGTTAGGGTAGAGATTTAGGTTTAGCATTTTGGCTCTCTTTTTTTCTAGCTCATCTAGTCTTATTTGTTCATTATATCTATCAGCGTCATCTGAAATTCCCCTTCTTGCAGCAGTAGAGAATTCTTTAGCTTTATAGTCATTTGTTGAACAAAATGAGCTCACTTCCGTGTATGTAGCTTCTAGTTGCTCATCCTTCGTCAAATGAGGACCGGGTATAAGTTCTACTTCGGGAGATATGTCGGCTCCAGGTTCTATTTCAAAGCCATTCAGTGAATATATTCTCAACTTAGCTCCAGCTGATGTTGAAAGCTTCGCACTTATAAAAACAGGACCAACAAAAAATAAATCAGTATTAGTTGTAAGGTTTCATCCGTATTAAAGTTTTTTGTACTTTGTACATAGTTTCCGTTAACAACCGCACCGTTCGGATCAGATGTAACATTATTTAACTGCACTGGGAAAGTCAACACCTGGTAGAGAAGATTGTTATCATTATCCGCACCAACACTGTTGGACTCTGCCACTATGGTAAACTGAACAAAGACGCTACCCTCAAAACTTTGATTAGTCATTATATCATTCCATCTGGTTTCTATAAAGTTTTCTTCCGTTTCAGGATCGAAAAAACCTAAATCAGGGAACACACTATATCTCTTCCAACTAAATCGCATCGGCATTGACTTTACGTAATCTATTGGCATATAAGGAGTCACTATCTTATACTCACTATTAGGTAGATACTCCATATTCAGCGGATTACTTTTTTGATTAATTGGCAAACACTCTCCATTTGCAACAGAAAATGTTCCTTGGTGATTTGATGTCAAATTTACCGCATTCTTATTAACAACGATTCTGGCTAAAATCAAAGTTTTATCTGAGTTTAAATTTAAAACTGGATTAAACGAATACTCTAAATCAGATGTCAATTTCATACTCCATGCAGTTCTGGAGTGCATATGAAGGTTGTCTTGTTCAAAGGGTTCGCCCTCATCCTCTGTCTCTACAGTACTGCAAGTATCTATGCTCTCCAATATGCTTATCTCTGGAGTTTTAAGTAATGCAAACGTCCCCAATCGTTCATTATAAAGCGGGTAAGCAGGTACAAGTTTATTACTTCCTGTTGTTGCTGTGTATGTCCGCTTTGCAAGTGGGACATCCCACTTAGAGCCTGGGACTGCAAGTTCTATTGTCGTCCCAGTGATTAGATTTGTTTGGGTTACAGTTCCGGTAGCAGTTATTCGTCCGCTTATAGCAGTTGCAGATTTATCCCCTTGGCAACCCTTTGCTGCGGAACTGAAAAACTTAATTGAACCATCTAAAAGTTTCTTTCCTTTTGCAGCACTTACTTTGTCGGCAGTATCGATTAGTCCTTTATAATTCCCTTTTACAACATCAAATAAATCTGCTCCACAATTTAATGCACCTTTAAGCTTACCCAAGTTTGCCTTGTCATTTGCTGAAGTGTTCGGGTTGTCTTTGAACACATCAATGAGCTCAACAAAGGCTTTTACATTTACTACTGCTCCCCCAGTAGCAATAGCTGTAGCTGTAGAAACTCCTGCGGCCAACACTTTTCCGAATACCTTAGATGCATAACTACCACTACTCGTGGTAGTAGTCTTAATTGACCCTGTCATGTCACCTACAATATCAATATCAGCAACTTGCACAAATTCGAATGAAACATTGAATTGAGACTTAAACTGACAGATACAAGGATCATAAGCTAAGGGAACGTCAAACCAGAAAAAATTTTCATCATTGTTCGTATACTGTACAAATGCACTAAGTGTATTCTCATCTGTCTCTTGATCCAAAGGTTGAATACTCTC
>JBDNFQ010000282.1:0-2863 GCA_041689715.1 Bacteroidia bacterium | reverse complement strand
TTTTAAAGATGCCTGAGAATCGAGTATTTGACTTTTTTTAAAATCCGTTTCAAAATAATCGTTTCTCACGCTTTTTCTAAAACTTCACTTTTTGGACCATAGTCCACCTGCTTTATTTTAGCACTGCACTTATAGCAAGAACTCAAAAAGTGATGACTTACTAGTTTTTATATTTTATCCAAATCGATAGTCAAGCTTCTTGACCCCGTTTGTTACTTATACAAAGGGTTGCTGTCCTATATGGTATAAGTATATAAACAACTATGTTGAAATCACTATCTAACAGCCACTACACTTATCTCTACGTTCACCTCTTTAGGGAGTGTTTTTACGGCTACAGCCTCTCTAGCTGGTGGGCCTGAGCTAAAATACTTAGCATACACTGTATTGATAGCAGCATAATGCTCCATGCTACTCATAAAAATGCTACATTTCACTACATGGGTAAAATCCATGTCTGCCGCCTCTAAAACCGCAGCTACATTGGCCATGACCTGCTCTGTTTCGGCAGTTATACTATGCATTACCAACTCGCCTGTAGCTGGATCTAGAGCTATCTGTCCACTACAGTACAGTGTGTTGCCGGCAAGTACCGCTTGGCTATAAGGTCCTATGGCAGCTGGGGCATTTGGCGTACTTATTATTTTATTACTCATTATTTATTTCTATTACTTTACGTTTATAGTTTGGTGGCATACCTTTGCTATTACATGATTATAGCAGCTAAAGGTCAACCCAATCAGATTGTCGAGCTAAAAGAGCTGATATCAGATAAGCCCATTTTATCCTTCAATAGTAACGAAATAGATAGCTACGATATCATATTTGATTTAGATTTTGATGACACCCCTGAGCAGATTCAGTATTATTTGGAACTGGAAGGCAAGCTAATAGTATTGGGTACTGTCAAAGTACAATTAGAAGAACTGTTGGCAGAAGCAGGACAAATGCCCTCTTGCCCGATTATTGGGATGAACACCTTACCTACCTTTATCAACAGACCACTTCTAGAACTATGTGCCTTAACAGAAGAGCACAAAGCAATAGCAAGTGCCCTACTATCAGCTTTAGGGTTAGAAGTAAGGTTCGTAGCCAGCAGAGTAGGATTGGTAACTCCGCGTATAGTGTGTATGATAATCAATGAGGCATACTTTACCGTGCAAGAGGGCACGGCTAGTAGAGAAGACATAGACTTAGGTATGAAACTAGGCACGGCATATCCTAAAGGCCCATTTGAATGGAGCAAGGAAATAGGCCTAGATAATGTATACGAAACTTTGGAGGCTCTCTATCAAGACACGAAAGATGAGCGATACAAAATATGCCCGTTACTAAAAACAGAATACTTGCAGGGATTTATTCAAGAAGAAAGATGAGAATAGCTCTTATAGCTCACGATGGCAAAAAAGCTGATATGGTCTCAATTGTAATGAAGAGACTCTCCTTTTTTAATGAGCCAAGTGTGGAGATGGTAGCTACGGGCACCACAGATCAAATGCTGCTAGATGCTGGAATAGATAAAATATAGCGAGTAGCAAGTGGGCCAATGGGTGGTGATGCTGAGATAGGAGCTATGGTCTCGCGAGGTGAAATGGACGCAATTATATTTTTCAGAGATCCGCTCGACAAGCATCCTCTTGATGTAGATATATCTATGCTCACGAGACTGTGCGATGTACACAATATACCGTTAGCTACTAATCAAAAGTCGGGTGAAATTTTTGTAAGCTATTTTAAAAGCCATCTTAATTAAGTTCAACTTATTTTATTATCCATCCCCCCTTCCATTGTCCGTGTCCTTGCTAACCTCACATCAACCAAAGGTGAAATAAGAAATCACAAGGAAAAGTCTAGGGGAGTTCTTCTATTAAAGCGAAAGCAGTTTAAACTCCACCCTTCTATTCTCTTTTTGGCCTACTTCAGTATCATCTGATGCTATAGGATATTTCGGGCCGTAGCCTACAGTGCTTATTCGTACCGCGTTGACACCATTCAGAGTCAGAAATTCTTTAACAGCAAGTGCACGTCTTTGGCTTAATTTGACATTATGATTTAGGCCCCCTAGACTGCTCGTATGCCCAGAGATTTCTATAACCACATTCTTATTTGTATTAAGATAGGCCAACACTTCACCCAAAGTTCTGAAAGACTCTGGGAGCAATTCAGACTCGTCATTATTAAAATGTAGATTATCTAACACCAATTTATCTCCTGGCTTTAGCTTAGAAAAAACAGTCTCTTCTTCCAATTGCTTTTGTTTTTGGGCTGTATCTCTTTCATCCCTAAAATTACAATCGCAATCTTCTTCTCGATCTATGGGCACTAAGCTTACGTCATCTAGATAGTAATAGCACTCGCCTACTCTGCCCGGCACTTCTACTAGCTCTAGGTCTTGGTGATTTTGAAAACTCCCAAGCACCAAAAAACGTTCGCCTCCTTTTGCTTTGTAGGTACATTGCACTTTCATCCACTGCGTCTTGTAATTCAGTATTTGGTTATCTAGTCTTTTGCTTGGCGTTATGGTAAGAAGTTGGTCTGTATTGATTTTTTGAGCATTATCTACTAGCAGAAATCCAAATGCATTGGTAGCGTACTTGCTGCCTGGCGATAACTTAAGAAACGCACTAAAACAATAGGTACGTTCTGCTTCTAGTGGTTCCTTTAGTTCATTTTGCAAATACTCAATGTGCTTTTGCATACTAAATACTCTGAACCCAACGAAACTACGACCGCTTAAGGCTCCTTCGTCTGACAAATAAAAGTCGGGAGATTCCGATGCTTCTTTCCATTTATACACCTGATCTTTGAAAGACATAATAGAAAAGAACGCAGTAGGATGCACTTCAAATTCTGGATTATTTAC
>JBDNFQ010000281.1:0-2898 GCA_041689715.1 Bacteroidia bacterium | reverse complement strand
GCTCCTCCGGTTGCTAATTTTGTTTCTGATAAAAATATTGTTGAAATATTCGAGACTTTCTCGCTTATCGATTTAAGTACTAACGGACCTACCTATTGGGATTGGTCTATTATTAAAGGAACAGATACAATAGACGGTGACGACCAAGGTAGCCTTAGAGGTAATAACCCATACGTTAATAAAAATCCACTCGTTAACTCGGGTAACTATTTTGGTGCTGTGGATGTGGGTACTTGGGAAGTTTGCCTAAGAGCCACTAATATTATTGGCTCTTCTACTAAATTCTGTAAAACAGGTTACATCACCGTAGAAAGAACTAGTTTCAATATGGGTCCTGCAACTTCTCTTCCAGCTAATATTATTACTGCTTCTGGCGGTGTTATTTTTGACAAAGGAGGTGAAAATAATAACTACACTCAACCTGAATCTAACTTAGAGGCTCTTATAGCCCCTTGTGGTGCTCAAAGTGTTACGCTTAACTTCACTATGTTTAAACTGTTAGCTAATGCTAACTTGAAAGTATACGATGGTGTGAATGCTCTTGGTACTCCACTTCACTCTGGTTCTGGGTTTACTGCTGGTAATTTCCCTTCTGGGGCACTTACGGCTAACTCGGGTGCTATCTACTTGCTTTGGAACTCTTCTGCTGGTGCTACCGATTCTGGTTTCGCTGCTCGTTGGACGAGTGTAGCTGGTACAGGTGCTGCTCCGGTTGCTAACTTTACCATTCCTGGAAATCCTATTTACAACTCTGTGTTTGTTGACTTTGAAAATACTTCACTCAACGCTGAAGGTAATACTGCTTTCGAATGGACTGTAACTGGACCCATTCCTACCTATGGTGCAACCACTAGAAATATGGACGACCAAGTGTTCACCACTAATGGTAATTACACGGCTACACTTAAAGTAACGAGTTGTGATGGTACAGAGAGTACGATTACTAAATCTTTCACTGTCGCTGCTCCTAGTTCTCCTACTCAACTGGACTTTACTGCTAGTAATAGAAGACCTGCTGTAGGTGATGATATCGTATTTACTGCTACTAGTGACAAAGCCAACCGTTGGGAATGGAGTTTCTTCCCGCCACTTGGTATTACTGCTGTAGCTCCTGTTTCTGATAACTTAAACGAAAGAACTTTTAAGTTCATTTCTTCAGGCACATATACTGTTCAACTGAGAGGTTTCAATACTATCGATACGGCCGCTTCTGAAGCTACTGTAGTGAAAACCGCTCATATTATCGTGGTAGATCATTGTATCCCAGTTATTGGTGTTACTACTTCTACTGACGTGGGTATCAGCTCTGTGAAACTTACAGATCCTAATACTTCTGATGTCCTATTAAATAACCCATCTCCTACTGGTGTGGCATATACCGATTTCTCAGATTTGGGTACTCTTAACCTTAACTACGGTGGTACTTATAGCTTCGAAGTGAAAAGAGCTTCTAACGTGAATGATATGTCTCGTAAAATCTGGATAGATTGGAACGTAGATGGTGACTTTACGGATGCTGGTGAAATGGTAGCTAGTGAATCTACTGGTAAAACTACTACTTGGACGGGTAATTTCTCTGTGCCTTCTTCTGCTTTCCAAGCCAAGACGCTTATGAGAGTAGGTGTGTCGTACGAAAATGACCTTAACCTTCCTTGTGGTGCAAATAGTAATCCCAATGCAAATCGTGTTGGCGAATTCGAAGATTACTCTATTCAAGTAGTAAACGACGGTGACTTACCTACAATCACACTTATTGGTGCAGATACAGTATATATAGAGCAAAATGCTACTCCTCCGTACGTTACTTTAGGTGCTACTGCTAATGATCCTTCTCAAGGTGATATTACAGCTGACCTTACTATGACTACAGATTTAGATCAAACTCTTCCTGGTATTTACTATGAGGTATACAATGTGGCTGACGCTTCGGCTAACCCTGCAGCTACAGTTACGCGTGTAATCTATGTCGTGTCTGACCAGACTGCTCCAGTTATCACTGTGAATGGTGCTGCTGATACTACGATAGAAGTGGGTACCCCTTGGCTAGACCTTGGGGCTTCTGCTTTAGATAATAAAGAAGGTGACCTTTCTAACGCTATTGTTACTTCTGGTGTTGTTGACTTCACTGTGTTAGGTGATTATATCATTACATACGCTGTTCAAGATAATCAAGGTAATGCTAGTACTTCTATACGTACTGTCCACGTTGTAGACACTGAACTTCCTGTAATAGAAAATGCCGCCGCTGACAAGTCTAGTGCTTGCTGGGTAGTTGAAGTGCAACTTCAAAATATCTTCGCAGATATAACTTCTGTTACAGACAACTACAACAATCTTACAAACGGTCTTACATTTACAGCTAACCCAGCTTCACCTCAAGGTGGTGCTGCAGTAGATACGCGTTTTCAAGGTACTGCTTCTGTAATCTATACCGCTACAGACGAAAGTGGTAACGTTACTACACAGTGTATAGACTACGTAGTAAGAGACTACATAGCTCCAGATATAGACCTACGTACTCTAGATGTAATAAATCACAGAGTAAATACACCATATAGCCCAGTAGCAGCTACTGCTAGTGATAACCTGTACTCTAGCTCTCAAATCAGTTTGACAACCACTTCTAACGTTGATGCATATGCTCTTGGTACTTACCAAGATACATACACGGCTACTGATGCAGCAGGTAACGTCTCTACTAAAGTGAGAACAGTGAATGTAATAGACGATCTTAATCCTCAAATTACAGGTAAAAATGGTGGTGTTCTTAAGCTTGGTGTTGGGTCTCAAGTAGACGCAATTAACTACATCAACTTCTCTGACAACTATGATTCTCCAGCTGATTTGCGTAACAATCATACTCTAGTTTATAACGATATCAATCTGCAAGAAGCGGGT
>JBDNFQ010000280.1:0-1862 GCA_041689715.1 Bacteroidia bacterium | reverse complement strand
GGAATATTACGCCTCAGCTGGCATTCCTCTAGAGCTTATATAACGCTCCGCATCTAGTGCTGCCATACAGCCAGTACCTGCAGCGGTAACTGCTTGTCTGTAGGTGAAGTCTTGTGCATCTCCACTTACGAATACTCCTGGGATATCTGTTTTAGTGCTATCTGGGTGAGTAATGATGTATCCTGCATCATTCAGTTTAAGATAATCTTTGAAAATATCTGTATTGGGTTTATGACCTATAGCTACAAAAAAACCGTGTATGGCTATTTCTCTCTTCTCACCTGTTTTATTATTGACCACGCGTACACCTTCTACCTCAGACTCTCCTAAAATTTCGTCCGTCTCTGTGTTATAGAAGATTTCTACGTTTTCTAAGCTATTAATTCTGTGCTGCATAGCTTTAGAAGCACGCATTTCATCTCTACGTACAAGCACGTATACTTTTTTGCATATTTTGGCCAGATAACTAGCTTCCTCTGCAGCAGTATCTCCTGCACCTACTATAGCTACATCATGTCCTCTATAAAAGAAGCCATCACATACAGCACAAGCACTTACACCGCTACCATTTAGTCGTTTCTCACTGGGTATACCCAGCCACTTGGCACTAGCTCCCGTGCTTATAATTACTGTTTCTGCTTCTATTTCTGTTTTTTCGTCCACTGTTACAAAGTGATTGCCACCGTTTCTATCAAATTTTACGGAGGTAGCCATTCCAAAACGTACATCTGTGCCTAATCTAACTGCTTGTTTCTTGAAGTTTTCCATCATTTCAGGACCCATAATTCCATCTGGATATCCTGGATAGTTTTCTACGTCTGTAGTGATAGTAAGCTGGCCACCTGGCTGTAGCCCTTCATATACTACGGGTTTCATATCTGCACGAGCGGCGTATATAGCTGCGGTGTACCCTGCTGGTCCCGAGCCTATGATTAAACATTCTACTTTTTCCATGTTCTTTGTTTTGCTTTATAGAACGGCAAAGTAAAACCAAACTGACATGCTATGCCATAGGGTTTGTAAATTTGGGTATAAGTTGTAGTGATGAGAGTGAAAAACTTTTAAATGGGTACTTTATACTGCTGTCAGCTTGTACTTGTATATAAAGGTAAGACTTCATCTTTTGATATTACTTTTGTTACACATAGAATGATTAACTCATGCATCCAGATTTTAAGAACTATCTTATAAAAAGTACCCAATCTTCGGATTGTGAAGAGGGTGATGTCATTCAATCTTTGTGGAGCGGTTATGGTAAGATTTCCCGGTATCAATTGATCGGATCATCGTCTCGTACTGTAGTAGTTAAGTTTATCTCTCTAAACCAAACGAGCGAGCATCCTAGAGGTTGGAATACAGATTTTGCTCATAATAGAAAGGTGAAGTCGTATGAAGTGGAAACCAATTGGTACGAAAAATGGAATCAACTCTGTACTCCTCATTGTAGAGTTCCGAGATTTATGGGTTCATTTTCTGAAGGAGACCATCAGTGGATTGTTTTGGAAGATTTAGATTTGAATTTCCCAGTAAGAAAACAGCAACTTGATATTGCAGGAGTTAAAGTTTGTTTGACGTGGTTGGCAAATTTTCACTGTACTTTCTTGAATCAGAAGCCTACAGGATTGTGGGAAGTGGGTACCTATTGGCATTTGGATACTCGACCAGATGAGTTAGAAAAGATGGAGCATCCAGAGTTAAAATCAAAGGCACATCGTATAGATGAAATCTTGAACCAATGCAAGTATCAAACGATAATACACGGAGATGCTAAGCTGGCTAATTTTTGCTTTTCGGAGGATGGAAAAGAGATAGCCGCTGTAGATTTTCAATATGTAGGCGGTGGTTGTGGAATGAAGGATGTT
>JBDNFQ010000279.1:0-1865 GCA_041689715.1 Bacteroidia bacterium | reverse complement strand
TTATGCTCACGAATAAGCAAGGAAGGGCCATCTATTGGATGAATAAGTTTTTTCCAAGATACGTAGAACGAAGAATACACAAGGTAATAGCTGCCGAACCCAATTCACCTATAAAAAAGTAATGGATATACTTACCGTACTCACCGCTAAAGTGAAAGAAGCTTTAGCAGCACTCTATGAGGTGCAAGAAGCTAAAATCAGTTTTGAAAAAACGAACGCCAACTTTGCTGGAGACTACACTTTTGTGGTATTCCCTTACCTAAGGGCTAGTCGTAAAAAGCCAGAAGATACAGCAGCAGAAATGGGTGAATACCTAAAAAAAGAAGTAGCTGAAATAGATGGATACAACGTAGTAAAAGGTTTCTTAAACCTAGAGCTAAGTGATGCTCACTGGCTATCGGTAGCTGAGCAGCGGGCTAATGAAGGTCTGAGTATTCCTAGCATAGGGGAAGGACAAAAAATAGTGGTGGAGTACTCCTCCCCTAACACCAATAAGCCGCTACACCTAGGACACATCCGTAATAATGTGCTCGGTTTTTCTATGTGCGAAATCCTGTCTGCTAATGGATATGATGTGGTAAAAAATAATCTTGTAAATGATCGGGGTATCCATATCTGTAAGAGTATGCTCGCTTGGCAGAAGTGGGGAAACGGTGAGACTCCTGAAAGCACAGGCCTAAAAGGAGACCACCTAGTAGGAAAATACTATGTGGAGTTTGAGAAAAAATTTCAAGTAGAATATACAGCATGGCTAGACTCAGCTAAAGGGTTGGCTCAATTAGACATTTTCAAATCTTCTAACGAGGCAAAAAAATACATAAAAGAAGGTGCAGACTTAGCCACAGCATTTAAGTCTGAATACAAAAACACCTACTTCAATACCCACAGTACTATAGGTGCTGAAGTAAAAATAATCCTTCAAAAATGGGAAGAAGGTGATGCAGAGGTTATTGCACTTTGGAAGAAGATGAATGGCTGGGTATATGCCGGTTTTGATGTGACGTACAAGCGACTAGGAGTTGCCTTTGATAAAATATACTATGAGTCTGACACGTATCTACTCGGCAAAGCAATGGTACAAGAAGGTTTAGCTAGTGGAGCTTTTTACCAAAAAGACGACAATAGCGTTTGGGTAGATCTTACCGCGGACGGACTAGACGAAAAGATAGTACAACGTGCAGATGGCACGTCTGTATACATCACCCAAGATATAGGCACTGCGGATCTAAAGTATCAAGATTTTAAGATGGATAAGTTCATCTATGTAGTAGGAAATGAGCAAGACTACCACTTCAAGGTATTACAACTCATCCTAAAGAAACTAAACAAACCGTATGCCGAAGGACTACACCACCTAAGCTACGGAATGGTAGACTTACCTGAAGGTAAGATGAAGAGTCGCGAAGGCACTGTAGTAGACGCAGACGAACTGATGGACGAGGTAGTAGCCACTGCCAGAAAGCAAACCGAAGAACTCGGAAAAACAGAAGGAATGTCTGCTGGAGAGCTCACCAAGTTATACGAAACGCTGGGTATGGGTGCTCTGAAATATTATCTGCTCAAAGTAGATGCTAAAAAACGTATGCTCTACGACCCTAAGGAATCAATTGATTTTCAAGGGAATACAGCTCCTTTTATACAATACACCTGCACCCGTATCAACTCGATACTTCAAGCTGCAGACGAAACAGGAAAGAGTATACTCTTCACAAAACCTGCTGAACTAGCTTCTGAAGAGAAAAGCCTCATATTACTGATGAATAACTACCCAGAAGCTGTAAATGCTGCGGCAATCAACTATAATCCTAGCGAGATAGCCAATGCCGTGTATGACCTAGCTAAGGCATTCAATAAGTTCTACCACG